>DATGIQ010000491.1:0-7954 GCA_035295665.1 Gemmataceae bacterium
TTCGGTAGCTTTTAGTGGCAAGCACCGAAGTGGGCCAGGATCTGGCCGCTCGTCAGTTCATAGTTATAGATCGCGACCTCCCCAATGTTGCCGTTGAAGAATTCTTGAGCGCTGCTCACCGGATTCCGGCCGATTTCTAAGTAATTGCCCATGCGTGAAGCGAACCACCAGTTGCTCCAAGCGATCCTCCAGGCCATAGCGATTCAGCAGAAGGTCGCCGTGGTAATCGATCAGCTCATCGGCGACGTGAATACGTTTGCTCAGCGGCCAGCCTCCCACCGGATGCCGGCGTTCCGGGCCTTGCTCGTAGCGGTGTTGATGCTCGATCAGTTTTCCATCGTCGGTGATGGTGAATTCGCATTGGGTGGAATGCAGACTCTTCGTGCGAAACTTTGCGCCAAGTTCGATGGCGAGTTCTGGGTACTCCCTTTGTAATCTGACCTCATCGTAAAGACTCATGCTCACCTCGACGCAACCACCGGTTTTCAGGGCCGCAGCCCCTGGCTTCCTGACGGGCCTGATTTATGCCGGATGGGGACGAAGCGAATTTCGACCCGGCGGTGAAGCGCCGACGCAATGCGGCGGAGCATGCTCAAAGAATGGCCTTCGTACTCGGCGTCTTCTAGCATGCAGATGACGGACGCTGTAGTTCCTACCAGCTTCGCCAACTGCCTTTGGCTCAGACCGGCTTTGGTGCGCAGTTTGTAGATTTTCCGGGCTACCTCGTCGTTGGCTCTAGCCTCCTCCAGGGCAGCAATTCTGTCTGGCCGGCCTTCATAATAACGACGGTGCAGAATTTCCACGGCGTCTGTGGTAGGCTTCCTTTTCTTGGGCATGGTCATGTCTCCTCGTATGTATGGCGGGTCGGCGCTTGTTCAAATGCCTGTTTTAGCTCAACCGCCCGATTGATCTCTTTTGGAGGAACCGCTTGCTCCTTGACGATCCCGTGCGAAACGACAGCAGCAACACGATCGTGGAAGAAATAGAGCATGCGGTAGTTGACGCGGCTCAACCGAACGCGCAGTTCATAGATGCCATCGCGGAGATAGTCCGCTTCGGGACGGCGAAGCTCATGTCCGAGTTCCCGTAGCCGCTCCAGCTTGATCCGGCATTTATCCTGTGCCGCTTCGGGTAGACCGTCAAGCCACTCCAGAAGCGGAACGGTTCCGTCATCTTCCTGATAAAACAGGACCCTGGTTCGAGGCATCCTTACCTCCTGAGAGGAATGTTCACATATTTACGAACATGCGTCAAGGAAAATCAGGACTGGTCAGCGATTCCGCAACTCGGTCGGTTTTGATGATTCCCGGGGATTTCAAGAGCTCTTGTCTGCTGCGGTTAGAAGAAAAAAGAGGCGGAAGGAGCCGAAGAGGGGAGATTCCAACGCTCTCGAGGCGGGTTTTTCTGGGTACGGCTGGACGCTGAGCGCTGCTCTGGGAGGTGGGCACCCAAGGCCAAGGTCCCTGCACCACGGTCTGCCGCACGGCCTTGGGTTACGGAGCTCGGGCCAACTGTTTGTACCACGGGGCGCGCTCCGGGCTGCCCAAGCTCCGACGCAGTTCCTCCGCCAAGCCCAGCAGCGTCCCGAGCACCGTACGCAACGGCGCTTTGAGATTGCGCTGCCAGAAGCACTGCAGCAGGACGTACACCAAAAACAGCGTCAACACGAAGTTGACGATCGCGGTCGGGTCGTGCTGGAAGCAATGATCCAATCCCCAGTGCGTAGCCAGGGTGTTGAAGCAATCGTTTTCGAGTTGGCTGCGCTGCCGGAGACGTCCGCCGGCTTCGCCCGCCTCATCCCCGTGGACACGGACCGAAATGCGTACCTGAAACGCTTTGGCGATGTGGTAATCGAGGTACTTCAGCAGCTTGCCCAACCGAACCGCACCGAGGCCGAAGAGGAACTGCGGCGACAGGTGGCATATGTGAATGACCAATGCACCTGGCAGCTACGGGCCGAGCAATGGACCCGATTCTTGAAGCACCTCAACAACGGGGCCGAAGTCGTGTTCCCTGCGGGTACCGGCACCCCCCTGTAGGCCGGAGAGATATCGATGCGTCTGCGGTGGGCGCGGCGAGGGGTCTGCCGCCGGAGCCAAAGCCTCAACACGCGGATCCATGCCTGTGGCTGGGAACAAAAGGACACCAGGCTGAAGTGCCCGCGAAGGAAGAGCACAAAGCCTGCCTTCGCGGGCGCGTCCGGCTGGTGTCGCGAAGCCGCTCCGAGCCATGTTCGGTAGCTTTTAGTGGCAAGCACCGAAGTGGGCCAGGATCTGGCCGCTCGTCAGTTCATAGTTATAGATCGCGACCTCCCCAATGTTGCCGTTGAAGAATTCTTGAGCGCTGCTCACCGGATTCCGGCCGATTTCCAAGTCGAACGCTCCGGCAGAACGGACCGGCCCAGGTCCCGCAATCGTCTCCAGCAAGACACCGTCCAGATAGAAATTCGCGGCATTGGTAGAGTCAAAAACCACGGCAACGTGATGCCACGTGGAATCTTCAGGGACAATCGCCATCGTCGAATCATAATCCTTGACGCCGTACGTCGTAAAGCGGAGCCCTTCGCCGCGACCTGGATCGAGAATGCCAAAACCCCAACCGATGTTCCCGGGATTGCCGTTAGAAGCAATCCGGCCCAGGGATGCATGAGGGGGATTCACATCTTGACCGGCATTGATGACCCACGCCTCGACAGTAAAGCCGTTGGCAAAGTTGAATGGCCAGGGAGGAGTGCCATTGCCCACCGGGACAGTGATCCATGCCGTAAAACCATCAAAGGCTGCCGCCGTCGCGCCACACGGACCAGGTGCGCTGGCAATGCCCCGAGTGTAAATACCGTCGTAGCCGCTTCCGGTCGCATCGGAAGCCGTCGCCGAGCTGGCCCCATCCCCCAGACGCCAGTAACCGACTGGCCCGTCGGCAAGCACGGTGGCTGAATAGTCGGCATTCACCGGTAGGCTTGGGACTGCGAGGGCCGCAACCAGAGCTCCGAGCCAGAGCCTTCTTTTTACCACTACCACGCGAACGTTCATCTGAATCCTCCTCTCAGCCGGACTCTCCCGGCCGATCAGTGAGCGGGAGTTAGAACCCACCGCCGAATCAACGCTTACCCTGCCCTGTGCGTGCGAAGGCCGCTGCCTTCGCTTCGCCCCCGAGGGCATGCCGCACCTGTCTCCCTAGCAGTAGTAAGCCCGTAGGGTCCCAATTTGAGCGCGAAAATCCCGAATTGCAAACAAATTCTAAAAAATGTTGCAATCAAAAGACCAATGGGGTCGGGAGCAGGATTGCCGCCGCCCCGTTTTCTACTGCTTGCTTCCTTGCAACGGCCGTTGTGACAACAGGTAAGCGAGCAGATTGTTGAAATCCGCCTCCGGGATCTGATCGGCCAGGTTGGCCGGCATGGGCGAGAGCGCGGATACCGTCCGTTCCTCAATCGTATTCTTCGGAACGCGCACCTCCTTGCCCTGCGCATCGGCCAGGATCACCACCTCCCCTTCCTCGCGGAGAACCAGGCCGGTGACGATCTGGCCGTTCTTGAGCGCCAGCGTGCTCGAACGAAATGCCTGATCGACATTCCGATTCGGATCAAGAATGTCCTCCAGCAGACGATCGATACCTCGAATGCCGATCCCATCCAGCTGCGGACCGATCTTGGCTCCTTGGCCACCGATCTGGTGACAGATGGCACAATTCTTGGCAAAGATCTGGGCGCCCACGACGGCATCGGGCTTGGCCTTTGCGAATCGGCTACGGCGGCGCTGCATTAAGTCTTGCAAGCGCTTATCCGCCGGGGGCAGATCGCGGGTCAGCTTGGCCAATTCGTCCTTGAGCTCAGAGTATTTCTCCATGCGGAGCTGAACCGGCCGGTCTTGCAGGAGCCGGGCCGATGCTTTTCCGGCGGCGACAGCGTGCAGCAGTTTGGCGGCTCCTTGGGCGCTGCCGGCCAAGCCGGCGGCGATCCCACTTTGCAAGGGGGCCGGTGCGATGGATAGGGTCTGAAGCAGCTCGTCATGGGCTTGCGGCTGGTTGATGCCCGCCAGCAGCTGGGCGCTGTGCTCTCGCAGCGGCATTGCCTCCGCTGTGTCGGCCAGCAGCCGGCCCAGGAGCGGGATTTCATCCTGAGCCCGGATGGCTACCAGAGCATCCAGCGCGGCTCGCCGCTGCTTCTCGGCTAATCCATGCTGGGCGACCAGCGTGCGCAACGCCGGTTGCAGCTCGGTCAGGCGCTGGGAGCCGGCCAGCTCCGCGCCGGCCAAAACCGCCTCGGCCCGTCCCGACGCCAACAGCTGTCGGGCCAAATCGCTGCCCCATTGCCGGACTTCCGGCCGGAGTTTGCCGCCGCGTTCCTGCGTTCCCTGCTGAATCGCTTTGAATAACTCCGCCTGGTGCGGCAGATTTTCCGAGCCATCCGCACGGGCAAATTCCACCACCGCTTGCACCTTTTCCTCGGTGCCGTACCGGGCCACGTGATGGACAAACGGGACCACCATGCGGCGTTCTTCGGGGAGCCGATGGGCGAGATGGGTGAGGAGGAAATCCGCCGCCGCCGCGGTGGGCACGCCCAGCGCGACATCGGCAATGGCGCGGCAATCCTGGTTGCTCCAGGAAGCAGTGGCCAGCTTGGACCATGAATCCAGGGGCTGAAGCTGATTGCGCAATGCCATGCGGACCATGTAAAGCAAATGCGTGTCCTCCGCAGGGACCGCGTGCCGCAACGCCAAGAGCGGATCGATATTCACCAGCGCTGGATGGGTGCCCAGGGCGTCGGCGGCGGCACGCTGGACAAACGCATCGGAATCGTGGAGGCCGGCCAGGATCCAATCATGCTCGGCCGGCGTGAATTTGCTGCGCTCAGCCAGGACGCGCATGGCGTGGACCCGGACCGCCGGCGCAGGATCCTTGGCGGCTGCCTCCAGCATCGAATCATCGAGAACCCGTAGCCGATCCAGGACCCACAGACCATGGACCCGCTGGAAGATGCTTGTTTGTGGCCGCAGCAGGGCACGGACGGCCCCGGCCACGTTTTCGCCGCCGCGTTCCACGAGCTGATTCGTCGCCTGCATGCGCACGGTCAGGTTGGGATGGGCCAGGCCGCCGATCAATTCCGGGATGCTGGCCTTGCTCCAATCGATGCGTGGCGGCACAGGTTTACCTTTGCCATCGGGGCCGCGGTAGACGATTCGCCAAACCCGGCCGCGTTCTTTGTCTCGGCCGGGGTGGGTGAGCGGGACCTCATAGTGGCCAATGATACGGTTGTAGAAATCCGCCACGTACAGCGCGCCATCAGGCCCCAGCTTGATATCTACCGGCCGAAACCACGGATCGTCGCAAGTGAGGAAGTCGGGCTGCAAGATCGCCTTGTACGTCGAGCCGTGCCGCTCCAGGCGATCGTGGTTGATCCGGTTGGTCACCACGTTGCCGATGAACACCGTATCGCGATACTCCGGCGGGAAATGGTCGGCTGCATAGTACACAATGCCCGCAATGGCCGTGGAACCGTGGTCGTGGGCACACATTTCCGGGGCGAACCCGAGGCCGTCGTGCGGTTTGCCGAAGCTCTGATAATAACCGCCCCGCAGGAGCATCATGACCGGCTTGGTATGGCAATCGGCAGAATAGAGATTGCCGAGCGGGTCGAAGCACAAGCCGAACGGATTCACCTGGCCATGCGTAAATTGTTCCACATGCGAGCCGTCCGGCTTGAAGCGATAGGTATTCCCGGACTGCATCGTGACCGTGGCCCCGTCGGCTCCCTTGATCTTGGACGTGTTCGAGAATCCGTGGCAGGCATAGACCCAGCCATCAAAGCCCCAGGTGAACGAGCTGGCCATGCCGTGCGTATCCCGGAAGCCGAATGTCCCGTACAACACCTCCCGTTTGTCCGCCCGGCCATCGCCGTCGGTGTCGAGCACCCGGTAAATGTTGGGAATGCTGTAAACGATCGCCCCATTGGTGATCGGCAGCAGACCGATTGGAATGTTGAGCCCATCGGCGAAGGTCGTCACCCGATCGGCCACGCCGTCGCCGTGGGTCGATTCCAGAATCTGAATCCGGTCCCGGGGCGTTTGGCCCGGCGGAGCGGGAAACGGATATTCGACCGATTGCGTCAGCCAGAGTCGGCCGTGGCCATCGAAATTCAGATTAATCGGCTTGCCGATGGCCGGCTCAGACGCGACTAGCTCGATGGCGAAGCCAGGCGGCAGGTGGAAGCATTGTTGCTCCTGCGCCGGCGTCCGCGGATCGGTCTTGGCGATGAAATCGCTGAGGGGATCCTGGGCAGCGAGAGATCCGCCAGAAGAAGCACTCAGCGCAAGTGCAATGGTCAACGAGCCCGCCCAAGCCCAGGCATACCGCATAGCTGCCTCCCGATGCCGATGGAAAAAACGTTCGAGGTTGGTTCTATCGACCATCGTATCCGAGTTGGACAGGAAGGCAAACAGGCGAATGGCTCCCCCAGGGAACGCCGACTTCTTCCCTCGCCCGTTTCAGGCGGCCCATTTATAATGCTTCAGGAATCCCAGCCGCCCACCAGCTGTCAAGGGGGAGGATGTATTGCGAACCGTTGCCAAGCGTTGGCACCTTCTGCCCTATGAGCGCGACGGCATCGAACGCCTCGGGGCGGCGTTGCGGCTGCCGCCGATCGTGGCACAACTCTTGCTAAACCGCGGCCTGGCCGATCCGCAGGCTGCCCGCCGATTCCTGGATGCACCATTGAATGGACTGCATCCGCCCGAGCAATTGCCGGGCATCGCCGCCGCCGCCGACCGGCTCCTCCAGGCCATTCGGGATGGCCGGCGCATCTGCGTCTACGGCGATTACGATGTCGACGGCACGACAGGGACGTCCATCCTGTGGCAGGCGTTGCAGCTGTTGGGAGCGACGGTGGACTTTTATGTGCCGCACCGCCTGGAGGAAGGGTACGGACTCAACGCGGAGGCTCTCCAGCAAATCGCCGCCGGCGGTGCTTCGGTAGTGGTTACGGTAGATTGTGGAATCGCCGCCTTGGCCGAGGCCGAGGAGGCGCGCCGGCTCGGTCTGGAGCTGATCATCACCGATCATCATGAGTTCAAGGACCGCCTTCCCAATGCTTCGGTGGTGGCCCATCCACGGTTGCCGGGCGGGTCGTATCCGTTTGGGGGATTGTCCGGGGCGGGCGTGGCGTTCAAATTGGCCTGGGCACTGTGCCAACGCTTTTGTGGCGGAGAGCGCGTCACGCCGCGCTTCCGCGATTTTCTCCTGGACAGCGTGGCCTTGACCGCGCTGGGCCTGGTGGCCGATGTCGTGCCCCTGCACGATGAGAACCGCATCTTCGTACGCCACGGTCTGGTGCGCCTCCAGCAAGCGCCGACGCCGGGGTTGAAGGCTCTGCTCGATACGGCCGGGTTGGGCGGCAAGGAAACGCTTTGCGCCGACGATATCAGTTTCAAGCTCGCCCCACGCCTGAACGCCGTTGGACGCCTGGGTAGTGCCCGGCTGGTGATTGAACTCTTGACCACGACATCGCCACAGCGGGCCGCTTCGTTGGCGCGCTATCTCGAAGGTCAAAATGTCCAGCGGCAAGTGTTCGAGCGCCGGATCTTGGCCAAGGCCCGCGAGCTGGTGGGCGATGCCGACCGCGATGATTTGCCGGCTCTCGTGCTGGCGGATGCGGAATGGCATCCCGGGATCGTCGGGATCGTCGCCAGCCGGCTGGTGGATCTGTATGCCCGCCCGGTGCTGCTCATCGCCTTGCGGCAAGACCGCACCGAGAGCACTTCGATTGGCCACGGCTCCGGCCGATCGGTGCCTGGCTTCCCGCTCCACGAAGCCTTGCAAGCGTGTGGCGACCACTTGATCAGCCACGGCGGCCACGCGGCCGCGGCTGGGTTCAAGATCCAGCCGGAGCTCATCGATGTCTTTCGCCAGCGCTTTTGTGCCTATGCTGCCGAGTATTTCCGAGTCCAGCCGCCGGTCT
>DATGIQ010000492.1:0-14502 GCA_035295665.1 Gemmataceae bacterium
GGCAGGAACTCGGCAGAGTCCGCAAGAACATCAAATCCCCCTGCCCCTCGTAAGGACCTCCTCCTGCCGGCAGCGCTCGATCCCAATTTCGATTTCACGACCGACCCACGTCGCACAGGATGAAAGATAAACTATGCCGTCTGCTCCGAGGCACACGTTCGGCGAATCGAAAGACGGCTCCGGTAAGATTGCCGGTCCTTCATTGAGCCCCGCCGCGGCTTCTCCTATGATGAACAAAGAAATCCCTTCTCAGGGGGCGGGCATCATGGAAGCGAGTTACACGAGTCTGACGGCTGAGCAATCCCGTAAACGCGAACGGTTGCTCGAAATCCTCCGCGGCTTGAAAAGCGTGGCCGTCGCATTCAGCGGCGGCATCGACAGCACGGTCGTCGCCAAGGCGGCCCACCTGGCGCTGGGCGATCGTGCCGTGGCGGTAACGGCGGACAGCGCGAGTGTGCCGCGCAGCGAATTGGAGGATGCCCGCCGGCTGGCGCAACAGATCGGCATCCGCCAGCAGATTATCGTCACAGACGAGTTCAACAATGACAATTATGTCCGCAATGACGGAACACGGTGTTACTTCTGCAAGACCGAACTGTACGACCAAATCCAATCGTTGCTGCCGAAGCTAGGGGTGGCGGTGATTTGCAGCGGCGCCAACCTCGATGACCAAGGTGATTACCGACCGGGTCTAAAAGCTGCCGCCGAACATGCAGTGCGCCATCCGTTGCAGGAGGCTGGCTGCACCAAGGCCGACGTACGGGCACTGGCACGGAACTGGGATCTGTCGACGTGGGACAAACCGGCGTCGCCCTGCTTGTCGAGCCGCCTGGCTCCGGGCGTAGAAGTGACGCCGGAGCGTACCAGTCGGGTCGAAGCGGCCGAAGCGTATCTCAAGACCCTCGGTTATCGAGAATGCCGTGTCCGGTTGCACGAAGCAGAGCTGGCTCGCATCGAAGTCCCCGCGGCGGAGCTGGCCCGGCTGGTAGACCCTCCGGTGCGTGCGGAACTGGTGAGTCGGATGAAGGAATTGGGTTTCCAGTACATTACCCTGGATCTGGAAGGGTTCCGTAGTGGAAGCTTGAACGCGCTGGTTGGCGTGGAAACGAAACGTCTCTTTGCCCACGAAGATCCATCCCGAGATCGCCCTGAGCAAGCAACATGATCACGCCTCTCCCGGCGGAACAAGCCCTGGACCGGTACTTCTTGGAAGCCCGTAGCAAGCTCTTGGATCTGGCAGCGATCCTGGACCGGATCGACCGCGGGCAAGGCAATGCTGGGGTGGAAAACGATCCGCGCATCGAGCAGATTCTCCGGGCACTCGGTGTGCTGCACGAACGCAGCGGCGGCCGGGCCGAACGCGTTCAACAGGTTTTTTCCCTCGCCTACGACCCGGCCTGGGATCGCCCCCAAAGTCGTTGAGGAACCCAATCGCCCTTCCCTTCAGGATTCGCCCCGGCTCTGCGCAACCGCGAGCTTGCGAAAATTCTCGCGGAATGCACCGGGAGCCGGCGTCGTCTTAATACGTGATGACCGCCGCGGACATCGCACGACTGATCGACGTCCACGCTGCTCCTCTCGTGCTGTACGCGCGGCAATGGTGTGGCGAGCCGGAGGATGTCGTCCAGGAGGCGTTTCTCAAACTGGTCCGCCAGCGGCCACCGCCTCAGGATGCCTTGGCCTGGCTCTACCGCGTGGTCCGGAATGGGGCACTCGATTGGGCCAAAATGGCCCGGCGACGGCAGCGGCGCGAGTCCGCAGCCGCGCGGCCGGACCGCTGGTTTATTGAGCCCGAAGTGGATGGTCTTGACGCCGAATCGGCCGTCGCTGCCTTGCAGCACTTGGCCCCCGAGCAACGCGAAGTCATCGTGGCCCGTCATTGGGGCGGGCTCAGTTTTGAACAGATCGCCGAAGTGGCTGCCTGTTCTGCCAGCACGGCCTTCCGACGGTACACGGCCGGCGTGGAGGAGCTGCGCAAACAACTAGGGGTATCATGTCCGAACCGTTCCTCGAACGCTTGAGCCGATTCACCCCGGATGCGGGCGGCTTGGACCGAGACGCCTTGCTGTTCGCCGCCGGCCGGGAGTCGGCACGCCCGAATCGTCCCTGGATCGCCTTTGCTGCGGCACTGGCTGTGCTCCAACCACTCTCCCTGATATTCCTGTGGCCACACCCCACGCCGCCGGCCACGTATGTGCACGTGCCGGTCGTTGTCTTGCCGGCCTCGTCGGCGAGTTTTGCCTCGGCGATGGCCGAGGCTTCCGAGAACCCTGGTATCTGGTCGGCCCGGCACAGCCTCCTCAACTCGGACACGGAGGAAACCTTCGTCTCGGTCCGAGCGGTCACATTTGTAGAAAGTGGACCGCCGCTACGTGCCTTGGGGCCGCTGCCTCCGTCGATTCTGAATTGATCATCTGAGCCCGCTTTCTTACTTGGTAGGAGTCTTCCCATGCCCCGCTCGCTTCTTGCCTTTGCCGTGTTGGCCACCTTCTCGCTTCCCTGTCGGGGAGACCAGACGGCTCCATCCTCCGAGACCGTGATCCGCCTGACCGTGCAGCCCATGGCAGCACCGAAACCTGCTCTGCGGTATTTGCTTCTCCCCGATCTGAAGGAGATCAATCCGGGCAACCCGGCGCATGGTTACCTCCGTTGCTTTGCGGAGCAGCAAAACTTTTTCTTTGACAAGGAGATTTGCGAACGCCGGAACAAACTCCTGACGATGCCCCTCAAGGAGCTGCCTGTCCAGGATCTGCTGGATTACGGCAAATTCGCGCTGCACCAGGCCGATTGGGCGGCCCGGCTGGATAAGCCTGACTGGCAGATCTTGCTCAAACTCAGGACCGACGGAGTCAACCTGCTTCTTCCCGATTTGCAGCAAATGCGGACCCTGGCGAATGCTCTCAAGGTGCGCTTTCGCGCTGAGGTTGCCCTGGGCCGTTTCGACGATGCCATCCGAACCGCCAAGACCCTCTTCGCCATGTCACGCCATTTGGGTGAGCACCCGACGCTCATTAGCGATTTGGTGGCCATGGCGATTGCCTTCGTCGCCATCGATCCGCTTCAAGAGATGTTGGAGCAACCGGGTTGTCCCAACCTGTACTGGGCGCTCACGAACCTGCCCACACCGTTGGTTTCCTTGGAAAAGGGCTTGGAAGGCGAGACGGTGCTTATCGCCGGGGAGTTCCGCGACCTGGATGAAAACACGCCGATGAATGAGGACCAGCTTCGGAAGCTCATGGCTCACGTCGATCTGGTTCGCGAAGTTAACAAGAACGAACAAAAGCCGGACGCGTCGAAGCGAAGTACCCGAGCGTGGCTAGATGAACACCTCAAGGATCCAGGATCGATCAGCTCGGCACGCCGGCGTCTTGTCGAAGCGGGTTTTCCCGAGGATCGGCTCTTGCGTTTTCCGGCCGAGCAGGTGTTGCTCCTGGACGAGATGCGAGGATTCAAAGAGCTTCGAGACGAGTCCGCGAAGTTGATGCCGTTGCCCGCCTGGCAGGTCGAGACCTTGGCAGGACAAATTAAAGCTCCCAACCAGGATGCCCTCTTCGAATCCTTGGCTTCTGCGTATCTGCGGGTCCGTCGGGCACAGGGCCGGCTGGAACAGCGGATTGCCCTGCTCCGGCATGTCGAAGCACTGCGCCTTTACGCCGCGGAACACGACGGCAAGCTACCCGTCAACTTGTCCGAAATCACGGTGCCGCTGCCTCCCGACCCGTTCACTGGCAAGCCATTCCACTTCCGGCTCGACGGCGTCACCGCCCACCTCCGCGGCACACCGCCTGCGGGCCTGGAAAAAGACGCCGCGTGGAACATTCATTACGAGGTAACCATTCAGAAATAAGTCCGTAGCACATGGTCCGTAGCAGTCTGCCGCGGACCACGAATACGGACCCGAGCCACGGGAGTATACCGCAATGCCTTGTTTCTCCCTGATCGCTGTGGTTTTTGCAGCACTGCCTTTGGATGCAGATACAGGAGCGATGGCGATCCGTTTATCGGTGCAGCCGATGGCTGCGCCAAAGCCGGTGCTGAAGGTGCAGCTCTTGCCCGAGATGCGGGAATTGAACGTCGGAAACCCAGCCCACGAATACGATCGCTGCTTCGCGGAGCAGCGAAACTTCTTCTTCAGCAAAGAGGCCGTCGCGGACCGGGGCCGATATTTGTCGATGCCTCTCGGTGAGCTGCCCGTGCAGAAGCTGCGCGACTACGGCCGGTTGGCGCTCAGCCGGGCCGACTGGGCGGCCCGACTCAATCACCTGGATTGGCAGCTCCTGCAACAAACTCAAACGCACGCGACGGAGGTAACGCAGCCCGAAGTTGGACGGCTAGCCGTCTTGGCGGAGGCGCTCCGGGTGCGGTTCCGAGTAGAAATAGCCAGCGGGCGCTTTGACGACGCCATCGGCACCGCCAAAACGATGTTCGCGCTGGCCCGCCACCTGGGAGAATATCCCACGCAAGCCGGCAATCTGATTGGGTTGGCAGTTGCCCATCTCTGCATGGATTCCCTCGAAGAGATGGTGCAACAGCCGGGTTGCCCCAATTTCTACTGGGCGCTCACCGACCTGCCTATTCCTTTGGTAGAAGTGCGGAAGGGTGTTCGGGGCGATTGCGCCTCGGTGGCTGCGGACCTGCGGTTGCTGCGTGAAGACGCCCCGATGGACGGCGAGCACCTAGAACAGTTTCTTCAGCAACTCTCCGGCTTGCTTGGCTTCGCCCGTGCCCAGAAGGGCCTGCCTCCCCGGAATCTACGGTCCGCGTTGGCAGCGCGCGTCCAGGACAGCGAACTGGTCCGGGCCGCCCGTGCTCGCTTGGTCGAGGCCGGCTATGCTGAGAAGTCAGTGAAGCAGTTCCCGCCCTTGCAGGCCATTCTGCTAGCCGACAAACGGGACTACGAGGTCCATCGCGACGAGAGCCTGAAGCTGCTTGCTCTGGCACCCTGGCAAATCGATGCGTTCGCCGACACAGAGGGGCTGCACTGCGGCGACGGCGTGTTTGCACCCTATTCGCCCCGCGTGATCGAGGTACGGCGGGCGCAGGGACGTCTCGAACAACGGATCGGCCTGCTCCAACATATTGAAGCACTTCGCCTCTATGCGGCGGCCCATGCCGGCGAGTTGCCCACGGAGTTATCCGAGCTTTCGGTGCCCCTTGTCCTAGACCCGTTCACGGGCAAACCGTTTCGCTACAACGTCGAAGCTGGGACCGCGTACCTATCGGGCCGCCCTCCACGGGGCGAAGAGCAGAACCCGTGCTTCCATTTGCATTACGCGCTGACGCTTCGGAAGTGATGGTGTCTCGTTTTCGATGTCCGTATTCAACCGAGGTTGAGCATGGCCACGCCACTCCCATCCCTGAACTCGATCGACCCCATCGCGGCCTGGAAGCCCTGGCAGCCTTCGAAAGCCGACCCTTGGGGGCATAAGTGGGCCGCCCACCTCTATCGCCGAGCCGCATTCGGTTCCAGCCGCGCGGATCTCCTGGAAGCGGAGCATCTTGGCTTCGAAGGCACCCTTGACTTGCTCGTCCAGGGAAGGCCCGAAGCCAATGGACTACTGGAAACACTGACGGATATTGGCCGTGTGGCCGCGGCGTGCGACGATGGTGGTGAGCAGCTGCGCGGCTGGTGGCTGTACTGTATGCTGCACGGCGGCCATCCGCTCCGCGAGAAACTGACGCTGTTCTGGCATAATCACTTTGCAACAAGCCTGGCCAAGGTGCAGAGCGTGGACATGATGTTCCGCCAGAACTGTCTGCTTCGGGTGCATGCCCTGGGACAATTTGGCCCGCTGCTCCAGGCAATCAGCCGCGATCCGGCCATGCTCCTCTGGCTGGATTCGAACAGCAATGTGAAGGGGAAACCCAACGAAAACTATGCCCGCGAGCTGATGGAACTATTCAGCCTTGGCGTGGGCCACTACACAGAGAGAGACATCCGTGCGGCCGCGCGCGCCTTCACCGGGTGGCGCACCGATGGCGAGCGATTCGTGTTTCACCCCGATATTCATGATGGGGGATCCAAGACGGTCCTGGGCCAGACAGGTCCCTGGGACGGTGGCGACATCGTCCGCATCCTGCTCGAGCAACCGGCGACGGCGAACTTCCTGGTTCGCAAGCTGTATCACTTCTTCATCAGCGAGAATGCCAACCCACCGGACGCCTTCCTCGAGCCGCTATGTGACTCGTTCCGCCAGAGCAATTACCATATCGTCGGGTTGGTGCGAACCATGCTGGCGTCCCGGCACTTCTATTCGGATCATGCCTTCCGACAACGGATCAAGTCGCCGGTGGAGTTCGTCCTCGGAGCGGTGCAAGCGGTGTACCGGCGTTATGCCGACGCAGACGCAGAATACCGGCCATTGCCGCAGCAGCTGCTCGTGGAACGCCTGTCGATGATGGGACAGGAACTCTTTACACCCCCCAATGTCAAAGGTTGGCCGGGCGGCCGGTCGTGGCTGAACACATCCACCCTTCTGGCTCGCGACAATTTCGCGGGCGCGTTGGCGATGGGCACGCTTTGGGGCGAAATGCCGCCGAAATTGACGCAGAAGGCATCGACGGCGATGCTGGACAGACCGGTGCCACCCAAGGCGTTCGATGCCGCCCGGCTGCCACAAGAGGAAGCGATCGCGCGTCCCGAAGAGATTGTGCGTGTCCTTCTGGAACTCCATGTGCCGGGCGGGATCGGTCCCGCCGCACGATCCAAGCTCGTGGCCTACCTGGCCGAAGGTCAGCCGGTGGGTTCTGCGCTGGCCCAACGTGTCCGCGAAACGGTCCACGCCATCCTCTCGATGGCGGAATACCAATTGGCGTAGTTGCTGGTTTCCATTGATCAGGGAGCAACACACATGTTTAGCCGTCGGCAATTTCTGACCCGCGCTCTCCAGGGCTCTTCGCTGGTGGCGCTGAATGCAGTGGTCCCCCAGTTCGTGGCCCGCACCGCACAGGCGGCAGCTCCGGGCAAGGATCGTATCCTCGTTGTACTCGAGATGACGGGTGGGAACGACGGTCTCAACACCGTTATTCCCTATGCCGACGACCTCTACCACAAAGCTCGGCCCACGCTGCGTCAACCGAAAGACGCTGTCATCCGCCTGGATGATCACGTTGGCTTGCATTCCGGGTTGAAAGGTCTGCGGCCGCTGTGGGAGCAGGGGCAGTTGGCGGTTGTGCAGGGCGTTGGCTATCCCAATCCGCAGCGCTCCCACTTCGATGCGATGGATATTTGGCAGTCGGCCGACCTGGGACGGACGGTGACGACCGGCTGGCTGGGGCGGGCGGCTGTCGCGACCGATGACCACACGGGAGGCGTGCCGATCTTGCATTTGGGGCCCAGTCGTCTGCCCCTGGCCCTGATCGGTGCACCAAGCGGCGGTGCGGTCACTATCAACAGCCAGTACTCCTTCCGTCTCGAGCTGGGGAATGGTCCGACGGACGAGCAGAAGGTTCGCCGGCAACTGCTACACGACTTGTCGACACCGGCGGCACGAGCAGGGGAAGAAGACTTGGTGGCGTTTGTGCAGCGGCGCCAGGTGCAAACCTTGACTGCCGTCGAAAAGCTGCGCGTGCTGTTGGAGGGACCGAACGCCGTCCCGCGACAGGGTACCGGCCTGGCACAAAAACTCCAGCTGGTAGCTGGCCTCATTGCCAAGGGCTTCGGCACTCGGATCGTCTACCTCAGCCTGGATGGCTTCGATACTCATGCGAGCCAGGCCAGCACCCATGAGAAATTGTTGGCCGAGCTTGCCGACGCCGTCGGTGGCTTTTTTGCCACTCTGAAGGCGACGGGCCACGACAGCCGGGTACGGCTGATGACCTTCTCGGAATTTGGCCGGCGCGTCCACGAAAACGCCAGCCGCGGCACCGACCATGGCGCGGCTTCCTGTCTCTTCGTGGCCGGGCCGTCTGTGAACGGTAGCGTCGTCGGCCAGCACCCGAGCCTCGCGGATCTTGATGCCGGCGATCTGAGGTTCCATACGGATTTTCGCCGCGTCTACGCCACGCTCCTCGACCACTGGCTTGGCTGCGACAGCAAGGCCGTGCTGGGGGCGAAATGGGACCCCATCAAGGAACTCACGCCTCGGGCTTAAGGCCAAGCGTGAGATGCATGCGGTCCGCATCATTTGCTTTGGCGGACTGGCGTCGTGCCTACGTCGTCCTCAATATTCTGGCCGATCGTTTTCCAGCGTTGGCCCGTCGCGGTATTGATCCTGACGACCGTGGGGCTGTTTGCGTTGCGGCCTGACGCCGCAACATGCAAGGCTTGGCCTGCACTGTACACATTGACCAGCGGTGAGAGAAGACCTTCGCCGCTGCTCTGCACGCTCACCGTCAACGTCCCGCTTGTTGAGGCTGGCGCTGCGGCAGTGAAGTGCCCTGCCTGGCCCATGGTCGTGATGTCCCGGCCAGGCGTGATCACCTGGAGCGTCTGCGCATTCAAGGAGCTGGTGAGATCTGCTGCTGCCGCGGTGTTGCGCGCATCGTTCATCGTCTGCCAGGATCTGTAACTCGTGACTCAGGGTCGGTTAAACTGCGCCGCCCTATCACTCGTACGGCTACACCAGCAAACAATTCGGTTCGCCTTGCCTCACCGCTGGCCGGGCGAGACAATGACCCTGTGGTAGTTTTGTCAGCCCCATGGACTTGCACGCATGCCAACCTACATCGACCCACACATCCACATGATCTCCCGAGTCACGGACGACTACCAGCGCATGGCCCAATGTGGCTGCGTGGCGCTCAGTGAACCGGCCTTTTGGGCCGGCTTCGATCGCGGGTCGGCGGAGGGATTCCGCGATTATTTCCGCCACCTGACCGAGGTTGAGCCGAAGCGGGCCGCCCAGTTTGGGATCCGCCACTACAGCTGGCTGTGCATCAACGCCAAGGAAGCGGAAAACATTTCTCTCTCCCGCGAGGTGATCGCTCTCATTCCCGAATACCTACATCGGCCCAACGTGCTCGGCATCGGCGAGATCGGCTTGAACAAGAACACGCCCAACGAGGCCACGATTTTCCAGGAACATGTCGATCTGGCGATGCAAACCAATGAATTGATGCTCATCCACACTCCCCACTTGGAAGACAAGTACAAGGGGACCCGGATGATCGTCGACATGCTGAACGGCGACCGCCGTGTCGATCCGGAGCGCGTTCTGATTGACCATGTGGAAGAGCACACCGTCCGCCTGGCCCTGGACAAGGGGTTCTGGTGCGGCATGACGCTCTATCCGACGACCAAATGCACTCCCGAGCGCGCCGTAGACATCCTGGAAATGGTCGGTCCTGATCGGATCATGGCCAATTCGGCTGGCGATTGGGGCAAGTCGAATCCGTTGGCGGTGCCGGAGTTCATTCAAGAAATGAAGCGGCGGGGCCATGCCGAGGCAATCATCCGCAAGGTCGTGTACGACAATCCGCTGGCTTTCTTCCGCCAGAGTGCCCGCTGGCAAGCCTGGCCCGAAGAGACCGGCAAAGCTGACGCAGCGAGCCCAACACGCAAGATTCGAAAGTCCGTAGTCCGTAGTTCATAGCATGTTGACCACGGACCACGGATTATGGACTACGGACCAGAGAGATGTTCTTCCTAGCAATCGAATCGTCCTGTGATGAAACGGCGGCCGCCGTCTTTTCGGAAGAGCCGAAGATCTTTTCGAGCGTTGTCGCTTCGCAGACGGACCTGCATGCCCGTTTTGGCGGCGTGGTCCCCGAAGTCGCGGCGCGGGCCCATTTGCAGCGACTCCTGCCCGTGATCGATGAAACGCTGAATCGGGCCGGTGTGCGGCTGGATCAGATTAACTGCGTGGCCGTGCACAATACGCCAGGCCTGGTCGGAGCTCTGCTGGTTGGGGTCAGTTGTGCCAAGATGCTTGCCCTGACGCTGGACGTCCCGCTCATCAGCGTCAACCATATTGCCTCCCATGTTTATGCGTGCCGCCTGGCGGCTGGCCGGGATATCTTTCCCTGCGTGGGTCTGGTAGTCAGCGGCGGCCACACGGCTCTGTTTCATTGTCGCAGTGCCCTGCAATTCGATTTGCTGGGGGCGACCCTGGACGATGCTGCGGGCGAGGCATTCGATAAAGTGGCGAGCATCCTTGGGCTCGGTTTTCCCGGCGGCCCAGCCGTCGAACGCGCGGCGGCGGGAGGAAACCCACAGGCATTTCATTTCCCGCGTTCTTTCTTGCGGGAGGTACGGCTAGATTTCAGCTTTAGTGGCTTAAAGACGGCGGTCCTATATGCGGTTTGTGGGCAAGATCTATCCTGCCCGGCCACGCCACCGGTCGGGACGCTTCGGGCCGACCTGGCGGCCAGTTTTCAGCAGGCCGTCGTTGACGTGCTCGTGGAGAAATCACGCCAAGCCTTGCGCGCAACCGGGCTCGAGCGCCTGGCGGTGGGAGGGGGTGTTGCTGCCAACCGCGGGTTGCGCGGCGCCCTGGAAACGATGGTTAGCGCGGAAGGAGCCGAACTGCTGATTCCGCCCTTGTCGTTGTGTACCGACAATGCCGCAATGGCGGCCTTGGCGGTTGAAAAGTGGCGTGCTCATGAGTTCGCGCCGCTCGATCTGGATGCGGTGCCCAGCTACCGTTGAAGTGCTGTGGCCCGCCCTCCAATGCTCGCCGGGTCATTTCTACACACATTCTTGAAAACAATCGCAAGCTGATTTCCAATGCAGTTCCGGGCCTGCGCTCCCTAGCGAGGGGGCTCTCTCTACGTTCTGTACGCTGGGGGCAGCTGCACAACGTGGCGGAATCGAGCCTGATTTGGCATCCTTGTGTCCACCCATCGGGTAGACTTCCGGTGGGAAGCGGGCGCGCACCCGTCATCAGGAGGGTGGTGGGGCTGTTCGCCTGGAGCTGCAGGGATGAAAAGAAACCCATGAATAGAATCCTGACCGTCTTTCTCGTCGGCTTGGTCAGCCTTGGATCGGGCACCGGGAACGCGTCCGCTTGGTGGCCGTGGGATGCGCTGTTTTCCAGTCATGACTGCTGCATGCACGTCCGCTGGCGCCAGTACAACGCATTCAGTCCATTTTGCTGTGAAATGGCCGATGGCTACTACCCCCTGGCTGGATGTGGCTCCGCGGGATCGCCCGCCTGTTCCTTCGCAGATGGTCAGGGCTATCTTGGCGAATTGCCGACACCAGGGAGCGTAACCGGGCCCACGACGAGCGTCCCAACCACTGTGCTGCCAAACCAGGGTATGCCCCCGGTTTCCCCGTTGCCGTCCTCGAGCACAAATACCCAGGCGGCCATACCCAACGTGCCGGGGCCTACCTGGCCGGCTTGGGGTCCGGGGATGATGAATCCGATGATGATGCCGCCGGCCAGCGCCGGCGTGACCAATTCAGGGCCGATGCCTGGAATCGGTGGTTTGCCGTATGCTCCAGGCCTCAGGGGCTCTGGCGCGACCAACGGATGGGGTCGTTACTAGCCACGAGCCCTGTCGAAGGGCGATCGCCTCCCAATGAACGGATTCGGATCAGAAGGGGCACAGGCCCGCGCGGATCACTCCGCGCGGGCCTCCACGTTTGCCAAGGGAACCGAAATTGGCTGGGATTGGCGGTGGCTTGCACTCGGGACTTCCCAGAGCATGACGATTACCAGAAAACCGGCCGACAGCCCAAGCGGTGCCAGTCCGTCCGCCCGATGCCAGGCGGCCAGCAAACTGCTGGCCCCGAGAAACAGCAACGTCGCCACGAAAAGGCAGCGACCCATGGCGATCCCGCCGCGCGACCCTCCCGCTCGCGCCCACACAATTCCACACACACCCGATACAAGTCCGATCGCTGTCAACGCCAATAGCCACAACTCGAAAACAGACACGCTACGGTTCCTCCATGAACCCGGCTTACGGGGCATGCCGGTGGTTTAGATAACGAAGTGAGCGGCGGCTGTAAAGATGGGCTTTTTCCTAGCCGTGTATTCAGGTCGGCTTGCGGCGCAGACGGAAACAGGGTAATTCCTGTGAGCCGCATCGATGCGGGTGTGACGCGCGCAGCCGAGCCGGTTGCAGAACCATGGATGGCAATCCCGCGGGGGTGTCGCTTGCAGCTCCGAATGGTTGTTCCCCGGTATTGCGGGATTGCGGTCGCAGTCGTGCTGAGCGCGGCGACCATACCTGCCCGTGCCGATCTTCAATTCAGTGATCCCGTTACCAACGCGGGCACCGTCTACGCCGGTGTACCGCTCATCCAAGTATTCCATTTTAAGAACGTGGGCACGGAGGCTGTTTCCGTCATCCAGGCCCGCGCAAGCTGTGGGTGCTCCAAACCGACTTTGGGGCAGTCCACCTATCAGCCAGGCGAGACCGGCAGCATCCGCCTGGAAGTCTACACTCTGAGCCAGGCCCCCGGTCCGCACACATGGACCGTCACCTTGAACTACCAAACCGGAAATGAGGCACGGGAAATTCGCTTGGAGCTGCACGCCCGCCTGGTCCGCGAAGTGACCGTGCAACCTTCAGCACTGGTGGTTGTCGCGGATAAGATTGGGCAACACGAACTGGTTGTGACCGACGCGCGTCCCAAGGCAATGGCGATCCGGGATGCGCACACCAGCTCCGAGAAGTTGCTGGCATGGGTGAGCGAACCGGCGCGGGAGGCCCAAGACGTCACGGCCTGGAGAATTCGCCTCGCCGTAACAGAGGATTACCCCGACGGCCGGCACGAGGAATTCGTCGACTTGCATACGGATGATCTGCGTTACAGCGAAATTCGAGTGCCAGTTACGGTTGTTAAGCGTGTCCCTACCCGTGTCGCCGCCACGCCGAGTGACGTAGTGTTGGTCGCACCGGCCGGACAGCCATTACCCTCACGGCTGGTCTTGATCCGCGATGAGCAGGGCCAACCTGTGCACATTGACCAAGTGCGATCGGACGACCCGGCCATCACTGCACAGTGGGTCCCGGGGCCGGGGGCCATGGCCACGTTGAGGATTCGGGCCGACCGAAAGCTGCTCTCGGGTGAAACGATTCGCTGTGCCGTACACGCTCAGATCGATCAACCGGTGCAGGAAACGGTGACGATTTCCGTACTTTGTACGGCGCATTGAGCATCACGGGCAGCATCCGGGCGTCTCGGTTTGCTCGGCCGGATGCGTGCGGAGGAATTCCTTCACACCACGGAGAAACTCGGGCCGCCAAAAGGTATTCATGTGATCGGCGCCTGGAATCACGATCACCTTGAAGTCGCGCAACTCCCCTTTCAGGTCGTCCACACCCTTCTGGAAAGGATCGAGGTCGCCGATGATGGACAAAGTTGGCACTTTGCACCGCTGCAGATCCTCCGCAGAAATCGTGAACACGGCACGCAGTCCGCGCGTGGCGGCCACCAGGGCTTTGATATCGTTGACGGCCGCAAGCAAGAGACTGGCCAATCGCAGCTGCTCCTCGGTCGGCTTCGGTCGGCCCGGCGGATTCAACATCAACAAAAGCGGCCGAATCCCCTTCCCCTGTTCCAGCGATTCCGCCAGCTCATCCTGGAAGTGGGTGTCGATCGTCTTGGTCCACCCGCCGCCTCCCAGGGTCGCGCTCAACAGCCGGTCGGGGTGGGTCGTGATCAACTTGAGTGTGATGAAGGCGCCCAGTGAGTAGCCGACGACATGGGCTTTGCGGATCTTGAGATGATCGAGCAGCCGAACCAGATCCTCTACGACCTCCATTCCGTACATCCGCGGGTCGTGGGGTTTGCCACTTTGTCCGTGTCCCCGACAATCCATAGCAATGACCTGGTAATCCTTGGCCAGGGTTTTCAAGATTCCCGGCATGCCCCATTGAAAATAGATGTTGGCGGCAAACCCGTGCACTAAGAGCACGGGCTCCCCTTTGCCTTCGACGACGTAATGAATTTTCACGCCGCCGGAATCAAAATAGCACTCCTCCGCACGAAGAACGGTGGGGGCCAAGAGCAGCAACCAGGCAACACTTGCTACCACGGGTCGGCGAAACATCAGCTACAATTCCTTTCGGGGACTCCTTGGCCAAAAGCGGAACTGCTCGATTCTACCATTTTTTCACGGCTCGACTCAAAGCGAACTCCAGGAGGGAACGACGGATGAAGACGGCCCTACACTCGGTCAGCTACGCCGGTGTTTGGCCCGGACAGGCCCGGCTCTCCGTCGAGGCCTTCCTGCGCCATGCCAAGGAGCTTGGTTTCGAGGCGGTGATGTTGATGGCCAAGCGCCCCCACGTTTCGGTGCTGGATTTTGAGGCCGAAGCGCGCATGCGGCTCCATGAACTCCTTGCCCAGCTGGGAATCCGTGTGGTCTGCTTGGCGGGCTACACCGATTTCTGCATGGGTGGGGATCGCCTGGATATTCCCACACGAGAAATGCAAATTCTCTATGTCCGCGAGCTTTGCCGGACCGCCCGCGATCTGGATTGCCGGCTCGTGCGCGTGTTCACCGGTTTTGACTACGCCAACTCTTCTCTGGATCAACAATGGAGCTGGTGCGTCTCGTCTCTGCGGGAGTGTGCACGGCGGGCTGCCGAGTTCGGCGTGACCCT
>DATGIQ010000493.1:0-11541 GCA_035295665.1 Gemmataceae bacterium
GTTCAAATCCATCGAGCTTCTGAAAGCGAATGAATACAAGGTTGTCAAACCCTACGGCTTGACCTGCGCGATGCTGAGCCCGAACATCGACAACTTCATCCGCGACGGCCTCAACCGCAAGGAATTCCACGCCCGGATTCAAAAGGAACTGACCGACGCCATCGAGTTCGCCGCCGCCGAGGGGCTTCCCAACGTCATTTGCATGGCCGGCAATCGCAAAGGCATGCCCGACGCAGAAGGCTTGGAGAATTGTGTCCTCGGTTTGAAGGACGTCGTCGGTTTGGCGGAGAAAAAGAAAGTCACGCTCTGCATGGAAGGGCTGAACAGCAAGGTCGATCACAAGGATTACATGTACGACCGCACCAAATGGGGCGTGGACCTGGCCAAGAAGGTCGGTTCGCCCCGTTTCAAACTCCTCTATGATATCTACCACATGCAAATCATGGAGGGGGACGTCATCCGCACGATCCGGACCTACAAGGATTACATCGGCCATTACCACACCGGTGGCGTTCCCGGCCGCCATGAGATCGACGACAGCCAGGAACTGCACTATCCGGCCGTCATGAAGGCGATCGTGGAGACTGGCTTCCAGGGATTCGTGGCCCAGGAATTCATTCCGGTGCGCGATCCGCTGGAATCCCTTGCCCAGGGCTTGCGGATTTGTGATGTATGACGCATCGGCCTCACGGCAGATCCAAAACCGCAAGGATACAAGCCTGACGCGCGAGCGAAGGAGGGGGCGGTCCTTCGCTCGTGCGTCAGGCTCGTATCCAGCCCAATCGCCCACGGTCGGTTCCCAATTCCTTTCGGCCAGCAGTGGAATCTCCCCTTCAACCTGACCGGAAAGCTTCATCCGGGGACGTGCCATTTTTCCCTTGCAGTTCGCCGGAACCAGTCTTAGCATCATCGGTACACCTCACCCCATGGGAATTTGGCCATGAGCGACGAGAGAAGGAACCAGGACGAGCCGTCGGACGGATCGAAGAAGGATCGCGGGCATCGCTCCTCGACCGCCGAGCAGGCGGCTGGCCAGCAACGGCAACGAACCGACCGCGCCGGACGCTCCCACGAATCCTTCGCCCGGCAGAACCGCATCCTGCTGTCCATCCTCCGCAGCATGAGCGCCGGCGTTGTCGTCGCCCATGAGACCGGCAAGTTCCTGCTGTTCAATCCAGAGGCCGAGCGGATCTTTGGCATCGGCCCCGTCGACGCGCCTCCCAAGGAGTGGGCCGAGCGCTATGGTTGCTACCTGGCCGATCGGGTTACGCCCTTCCCGGCGGAACAGCTTCCCTTGGCCCGGGCGATCCGGGGTGAAGACGTCGAGGAAACAGAAATCTTCGTCCGCAACGCCCAGAAGCCGGACGGCATTTGGCTACGCGTCAAGGCCGGGCCGCTGCGGGACGAAACCGGTGCGGTCCGCGGCGGCCTGTCGGTCATCCGCGATGTGACGGAGCAGAAGGAAGCGGAACGCCGTCTGGCGGCCCAGTATGCCGTGACGCGCGTCCTGGCCGAGTCGCATTCCCTCCGTGAAGCGGCACCCAAAATCCTCCAGGCCATCTGTGAAAGCGTCGATTGGGAAGCGGGAGCCCTATGGATCGTCGATAAACGGGCCAACGTGCTTCGATGCGTCGATGTCTGGCTCCGGCCGGGAGGAAAAACTGCCGAGTTTGCGACGGCGACCCGGAACTTCGCCTGCGCACCGGGTGTTGGCTTACCGGGCCGGGTCTGGGCCAACCGGGCGTCGGATTGGCTGGGCGATGTCACGAAGGAGAGCAATTTCCCGCGCGGGGAAATCGCTACCCGGTGCAATCTGCATGCAGCGTTCGCCTTCCCCATCCTTGTCGGCAACGAGGTCACCGGGGTCATCGAATCCTTCAGCCATGAAATCCGCAAACCCAACCGCGCGCTCCTGTCCATGATCGAAGCGCTGGGCAGCCAAATCGGGCAATTCATCAAGCGCCGCCGAACCGAAGAGGAACTCCGCGTCAGCCGGGAACGGTTCGAAGTGGCCATGCAGGGCTCACGAGACGGCGTCTGGGATTGGGATTTGCGTTCCAACCAGGTTTACTACAGCCCGCGCTGGAAGAGCATGCTCGGTTACGAGGACCACGAGATCAGCAATCATTTTGATGAATGGGAAAAATTGCTCCATCCCGAAGATCGGGAACGATCGTTGGCCGCGGTGCGGGCCTACCTGGACGGTTTGGCGCCGGTGTACGATCTGGAGCATCGCTTGCGCCACAAGGACGGCTCGTATCGCTGGATCCTCACCCGCGGCGTGGCCCTGCGCGATGCGACGGGAAAGCCGTACCGCATGGCCGGCTCGCACACCGATATCACCGGCCGCAAGCAAGCCGAGCAAGCGCTGCGGGACTCGGAAGCCCTGTACCATTCGCTTGTGGAAACGTTGCCGCTCCACGTTTACCGCAAAGATTTGCAGGGCCGATTCACGTTCGGCAATCGCCTCTTTTGCCAAACGATCGGCAAACCCCTGAACGAGATCGTCGGCACCACCGACTTCGATTACTACCCGGCCGATTTGGCGGAGAAATACCGCCAGGACGACCGCCGCGTCAGCGACCAGAAGGAAATCCTCAACGAAGTTGAGGAGCATCACAAACCCGACGGTGAGAAGATTTACGTGCAGGTCTTGAAGACGCCGGTCTACGATTCGCGCGGGCAAGTCATCGGCACGCAGGGAATTTTCTGGGATGTGAGCGACCGCCGCCGTGCTATGGAAGAAATGCGCAAGGCCAAGGAAGCCGCCGAGTCCGCCAACCGGGCGAAGAGCGCCTTCCTGGCCAATATGAGCCATGAGATCCGCACCCCCATGAATGCGATCATCGGCATGACGGAACTCGTGCTCGAGACCGACCTCCATGCGGAACAGCGCGAGTACCTGGACCTTGTCAAGAAG
Source organism: Gemmataceae bacterium (assembly GCA_035295665.1). Lineage (GTDB taxonomy): Bacteria > Planctomycetota > Planctomycetia > Gemmatales > Gemmataceae > DATGIQ01. The sequence goes on from DATGIQ010000493.1 coordinate 2,921, forward strand.
TCCGCTGATTCCCTGCTCGCAGTCATCAACGACATCCTTGACTTTTCTAAGGTGGAAGCCGGCCGGCTCGAGCTGGATACCGTTGCCTTTGGTCTACGCGACCACCTGGGAGACACGCTCAACACGCTGGCGCCCCGAGCCTATCAGAAGGGACTGGAATTGGCCTGCCACGTGGCACCCCATCTGCCCGATCGTTTGCTGGGGGATCCGGTCCGGCTGGGCCAGATCCTCGTGAATCTGGTGGGCAACGCCCTGAAGTTTACCGAGCGTGGCGAGGTGGTAGTCGGAGTCGATGGCATGGTGGAGAATTCAGACGAGGTGCTCCTGCAAGTAGCGGTCAAGGATACGGGGATCGGAGTGCCGGAAGATAAACGGGAACTCATCTTTGATCCGTTCACGCAGGCGGATGGATCTACGACACGGCAATATGGCGGCACGGGGCTGGGCTTGACGATCGCGCGCCGGCTGGTGGAAATGATGGGCGGCCGAATTTGGGTCGAGAGTGAACCCGGCAAGGGGAGCACGTTTCACTTCACGGCCCGGCTGGGCGTGGAGAAGAACGCCCCGGCCCGGGCGATGCCGGTTGAGGCGGCCACCATGCAGGGGATGTCCGTCCTGGTCGTGGATGACAACGCCACCAACCGCCGCATCCTCGAAGAGATGCTGAGCCATTGGCAGATGAAGCCGACGCTGGCGGAGAGCGGGCCCGCCGCCCTGGAAGTCTTGCTCCAGGCGGCACGGGCCGGCGAGCCATTCCCCCTGGTGTTGCTCGATGTCCAGATGCCGGGGATGGACGGTTACATGCTGGCCGAGCGCATCCACCAACATCCGGAGATTGCCGGGGCGACCTTACTCCTTTTGACCTCCAGCACGCAGTCCGGCGACGCTGCCCGGCGGCAGGAGCTTGGGATCAACGGCACCCTGAACAAACCGATCAAACAAGCGGATCTGTGGCGCGCGATCATGCAAGCCCTGGGCATGCCGCTCTCCGCCGAGACACGGGCCGAGATGCCTACCGAACGAGGGTCCGCCCAGACGCGCCCGCTGCGCGTCCTCTTGGCCGAGGACAACCTTGTGAACCAAAAATTGGCCGTCCGCTTGCTCGAACGGCGTGGCCATCAGGTGACCGTGGCCAACAATGGCCGGGAAGCACTCCAGATGCTGCAACGCCAATCCTTCGATGCCATCCTCATGGATGTGCAGATGCCGGAGATGGACGGGTACGAAGCCACGGCAGCGATCCGCGAAGAGGAAAAGAAGACGGGTGGGCACATTCCCATCATTGCGATGACTGCCTACGCCATGAAAGGGGACCGCGAGCGCTGCCTGGCCATGGGCATGGACCACTACATTTCCAAGCCGATCCGGGCCAAGGAGCTATTCGAAAGCGTCGAAAGTAGCTCAGGGACAGAGGTCAAGCCAAACGTGAGCCCGGCCTCCGCGGCCGGCCCCGCCGTTGAAGGAAAACGCATGCCGGCCGAAGCGGATGGCATCCTGGATGTGAAAGTTGCCCTGAGCCGGGTCGGCGATGATCCGCAGCTGCTGCGCGAGTTGGCCGACGTGTTTATGCAGGAAAGTCCGCGTTTGCTGGAGGCCATTCGTTCCGCCATCGCCGGCAAGGACGCCCTCAAGCTAAAGATCGCTGCCCATAGCCTCAAAGGGGCGGTCGACAATTTTGCCGCTCAGGCCGCTTACGAAGCGGCGCTGCAACTGGAAATGCGTGGACGAGATGGTAATCTGGCAGGGGTTGAGCAGGCATGGCACCAGCTGCAAAGAGAGATGGACCGCCTGCTGCCGGTGTTAGCGAACCTCGCCAAGGTCGGTGATCCGTAGTTCTGGGTTACGGCTTCCCGACTGGGGGCAAGCTTACTGGAGGTACACCAATCATGGCGACCATTCTTGTGGTGGACGATTCCGCGGTCGACCGAATTCGGGTCGAGAAGCTGCTGATCAAGGAAGGCCTGCAAGTCCAAACCGCAGCCAGCGGCCGAGAAGCGCTCGACTTCTTGAAACGGCAGCCGGCGGATTTGGTCCTCACCGATATGCAGATGCCGGAGATTGATGGGCTGCAACTCGTCGAAGAAATCCGCTCCAAGCATGCGGCCATCCCGGTGATCCTCATGACGGCCCACGGCAGCGAAGAGATTGCGGTGGAGGCCCTGCAAAAGGGAGCGGCCAGTTATGTACCCAAACGAAACCTGGCACGAGATCTTGGCGAAACGATTGCCAGTCTTCTCGAGGTCTCCCGCGCCGGACGGAACCAGCAACAGCTGTTGCAGTCTTTGGTCTCCACGGAGTCCCATTTCATTCTGGACAACGACACCGCCCTGATTCCCTCGCTGATCGGTCACCTGGAGAACAATCTCAAACGCATGCAGCTCTGCGACGAAAACGGGCTCATTCGTGTGGCGGTGGCTCTGCGCGAAGCGTTGATCAACGCCATTCACCACGGCAACCTGGAAATTGATTCGGAATATCGGGAACAAAGTGACCAGGAATTCTATGACCTGATCGAAGAGCGGCGTCAACAAGAGCCCTATCAGGATCGGCGCGTTCACGTGTATGCCAAGGAGTCCCACCGCGACGCCGTCTATGTGATCCGCGACGAAGGTCCCGGTTTTGATCCGTCGAGCTTGCCCGATCCGACCGATCCGTCGAATCTGGAAAAGATCAGCGGCCGCGGACTACTGCTCATCCGCACGTTCATGGATGAGGTTCATCACAACCAGATTGGGAACGAAATCACCATGGTGAAACGGCGCGATCTCTGATTCCAGTTGGTGCTCGTTGTTTCAACTCCCCTCGATCCGCGGAGACAGCCTTCCTTGCATCCGGTGGAACGGCCCGCTATCCTTACTTTATCCTGGTTCCACAGTATGCGGGAGAAAAGCAAGAGTGGTGGCGACGAAAGGGATTGGTGGCGGTAGCCGGCCTGACCGCGGTCTGGAGATCAGGAACTCCTTGCAGGAACCTTCCGATCGCCTGAGCTCACCAACATTTATCGGCCTTCTTTTGGCCCAATTCCTGGCCGCGTTCAACGATCAGGCGATTCATGCATCGGCCATGTTTTTCGCCATTCATCGGCAAACCTTGAACGAGGCGAACGCGATCTCGTTGATGCCCATCCTCTTCTATGCACCCTGGGCGATCTTCTGCACCATTGCCGGCTATCTGGCGGACCGCTACAGCAAGCGGCAATCGCTGGTTTTCTGGAAATTTGCGGAAATCGGGATCACCCTCGTTGCGCTGGCCGGCTTCTGGCTGGGCAGCGTCCACCACCATTGGTTGGGCCCGATCCTGGTATTGTCCACCGTGTTCCTGATGGGGACCCATAGCGCCTTTTTCGTGCCGGCCAAGTATGGCGCCATGCCGCAGATCTTGCAGCCCCAGCTCCTGTCCAAGGGAAATGGCTATCTCGAATCGCTCTCCTTTCTGGCGGTGATTCTGGGAACCGTTTGTGGTGGCATGCTCTCGTATTGGTTCAAGGACCAGGAATACCTCATCGGCATCCTGCTCGTTGTGTTGGCCATGATCGGGGCGGCGGCCAGTCTGCTGATCCAGAAGATGCCGGCAGCCAATCCCACACGGCCGTTCCCTACCAACCTCTTCAAGCCGCTGTGGCTGAACCTGCGGACGCTGCTGCGCTCCCGGCCGTTGGCCCTGGCCGTGCTCGCCATCGCGTTCTTCACGTTCATGGTGGCCTTCATGCGTGGCACCATGTACATGCACGGAGAAACACGCAACCCGCGCTGGACCGAGCTGCACACGAGTATCATCGTCGGCGTAGTCGCCCTGGGCGTGGGACTGGGCAGCCCGCTGGCTGGTTTCCTCTCCGGCGGCAAAGTTGAGCTGGGCCTGGTGCCGCTTGGCGCCGTCGGGATGATCTTCTCGCTCGTTCTGGTCGCGTTCACGCTGGATCACGAGTCCGCGCTGGTTGGCTGCCTGGTGAGTATCGGCTTCTTCACGGGCTTTTACATCGTACCGATGTTCACTCTGTTGCAGCACCGTGCGCCCAAGGCCAGCAAGGGGGATCTGCTTGCCACCAGCAACTTCGTCAATGTGGTCGGCGCCATCACCGCCTCGGTTCTCTTCAAGGGGTTGGTGCTCTTGGCCGGCTGGGTCGGCATCACCCAATCAGTCCAGCCCGTGGAAGTGGCCCGCGGCACGCTCGTCAAGCTGGACAGCTTCAGCCGGCCCTCCTCCTTTGAGGTCCTGCGGGAAGACGGTACCACCTTCCAGGGGTCCAGCAAGCAGAAGCCCAACCACCAGGGGCCTGTCGATCATTACCTTATCGAAACCGAAGGGAGCTTGCAGCCGGCGACCGAAGAGCAAGACGGAACGGAGGTGATCGTCGGCCGCTATAAGCTGATTCGGCAGGGCCATGAGGTCGTCTATTTCCGCATTCAGCCTGCGACTGATCCGTTCGAGCCGGTGCACAACAAGGAGCCGCTGACCCGGGCCCTCTTCCTGGGGGCGGCGCTGATGACCCTGGGCATCCTGATTCTCCTGTGCCGCCTGCTTCCCGACTTCTTCGTTCGTTCGCTGCTCTGGCTGCGTGCTCAGGGCCGTTCTCGCCTCAAAGTCATCGGCTTACAAAACCTACCGATCGAGGGGCCGGTGCTCTTGGCCACCAACTGCGATCGCTTCAAGGATTGCATGCAAGTGGTCACGGCTACCGACCGATTCACCCGTTTCATTCTTTTCGAGGATCCGACGGACCGCGAACCGACGCCGCTCTTGCGGTACCTGGCGCGGCGCACCGGCCTCGTTGCGCTGCGGATGGATATGGTCCAGCCCGATGATTGGGACAAGGCGCTCATCAAGGCAGCGCGGGCCCTGGATGAGGGGAAACTGGTCGCGGTGACGGCAGACGGCAAGGAAGCGCAGGCGGAGAAAGAGGAATTCTTGGATAAGCTGCGAGCCCGGAATCCGGTGCCGGTCCTGCCGGTCTATTGTGGCACACTGGAAGTGGAACCGGAAGTGAATGGCCGGGTCTTTGCCCTCAAGCATGTGCGCGTTGTCATCGGCCAGGCGGTTCCAGCGACCGCCACCGCCGCGGATATTCGCCGGGCTATTTATGAGCTGGGCAAGTGGGTCCACCAGACGGAACGGTCCGGGACGACGCCGGTTACTTTAATGATTCCAGCGGCCGCAAGCGCATCGCCGTCAACGCCGGCACCAGACCACCCAGCGCACCCATAAAAAGGGTCACGACCATCCCCGCCGCCAGTGTGTTGGCGTCGACCACCAGCTTCAACACGACCGTCTTCCCGAAACCGCCCTGCCCTCCGCTCACGAGGCTGGTCGCCGTCCAGCCGTTGGTCAAGGAGCCCAGGGCGCAGCCGAGCATCCCGCCGACCAAGGCAATCACGAGCGACTCCAGGAAAAACGAGACGAGCACTTGCCATCGGGCATAACCAAGGATGCGGAGCACGCCGACATCTTTTTTCCGCTGGCTGATCGCGGCGAACATCGTGTTCATGACCCCGAAGATGCCGCCGATGGCCATGATAATCGTGACAAAGATGATCGCACCCAGAAATTGCTTGTTCGTCGCTGACAGCTTGGAGTAATACTCGGTTTCCACTTGCGCCTGCAGGGCGGATTTTTTGAATTTCGTGTTGACATCATCCGCCACGGCGCGGGCACTGGCGGCGTTGGCCGTGCGGAGGACGAGGCTGGAAACCACAAACTTGCCGTAGAGCTGCGACACATAGCTTCCCTTCGCCCAGATCTCCGAGCCGAACGTCGAACCGGACGATTGCATGATCCCGCTGACGATCCATTTACGCGGGCCCAACTCAAAAACGTCGCCCACCTCCAAGCGTTCCTTCTTGAGATCCCGTCCGAGTTCGCGTGCCACGCCCTCGCCGATCACAGCCTGGATGGCGGTTTGGGGGTCCTTGCTGGCTTCGGTAGGCGGCAGCTGTTCGACACCCGCTTCAGAAAACCATTGGCTTCCCGGAAAGAGGTCCATGCCGTGGACCCGGCCGGCGATGAGTGGATCCTCGATGCCGCGAACCTGCACGAAGCGCTGCCGCGGTGCCTGCCCGGAGACAGCGGGGAGCTGTTGCGTGGCGATGATGTACACTTCCTTGCTGCACAGTGGCCGTCCTTGTGGGTCGCTCAGCACACCGGCAATCCGTTCTACGTCGGCCGTGTCACTGTACGTCATGTTGCTGAACGATTCATCGGTCGCACCGTCCGACAACACGATGACGTTTTCCGGATGGCCGCTCCCCTCGGTCAAGCGGGCCATGCCGTTGACGAAGGCGAGCATGACGGTCAGGAGCGAGACCACCAGCGTAAAGGCCAGGGCCGTCAAGAGCGTCGTCCGCCAACGCACCAGCAAATTCTGGATGTTGTACGCCAAGGGAACCTTGCCGATGAGGAGGAGGACCACAAGGAGTACGGCGGCCGACACGAGAGGGACGAGCAACCACGGCGCGACCGGTAATTGATTCAACATACCCAATACCCGTTGAAATAATCCTCGAATTCCTTTCCCTGTCCTTTTGCTGGGCCCAAACTCGGTTTGCGAACGGCCAGCTTGGAGACTCCGTTCCCAAACCGAGTTTGGGAACCAGGAAAGAGCATGGCTGGAAGGTTAAGCGACCTTGGCGAAAACTTCAGACACCTTGACCGTGCGGGCAGACCAGGCGGGGATAATGCTGCCTGCCAGCGCCGCCACCATGCCGAAGAGCAATCCCCACCAGAGCGCGTCGGGGTAAATATCGAAAATCGGGAAGAAGGCGATGGGGAATTTGATGCCGCCCATCACGCCGTGGATCAGGTAATACCACAATCCCGCGCTCACCAGCCCACTACCGCCGCCAATCAGCACGGCTTCTCCCAAAACCAGCGCCAGGATCCGGCCGGGACTGAAGCCCAGAACCTTGAGGACGGCCATTTCCGTCCGTCGCTCGCGTACACTGATGCTGATGGCATTGGCGATAACCAGCACCATCGTGATCAACAGCGTGGGCACCAGCAGCCATTTCAACCCCCAGAGCAAATCGCGATACGGTTCGATCCAGGTCGCAATCCCTGAGGATGCGGTTTCGACCTTGACGGCCGGGGAGGAATAGAGACTTGAGCCCATGATCTGATCGGCCATGTGGCGAAACGCCTCCGTGTCGGGGACACGCAGCCAGACCAGGTTCAAGCTCTTATCGGCCAGGGGATGTTTGCTGCCGTTGTGGGTGCGGGGATAGGCATCGAGGGCGTCCACGAGGTAGTCCCGATTCATGACCGCCGAATTGTTGTAGCGCCCGTCCGGAAACGTTCCCACGATATCGAACTCCAGATCGATATCCTTGTAATTCATGCTCGTGACCTTGATCCGTTCCCCCACGCGTTTGTTCATCGATTGGAGCTTTTCCCTGCCGATGAGGATGCCGCGTTTGTTGTCCACGAGCTTTTGCTGGGCGGCCGGATCGAGGTCTTCCAGGTCATCCATCATGCTGCGGAGCTTGCGGGGGTCCATGGCGAAGGCGAACACCATATTCTCCCGTGTCTTCTTTTCCGGGTCGATGGTGCCGCCGTAGAACGACCATGTCATGCTGTCCTCGGGGCGAATATCTCCCGATCGGTTGGCGGCTCCCTGCTCCAGCGTCGGAGCGTAGGCATAGGGCATTTGGCTGGGCACCTGCCACCGCTCGGTGACGATCGCCTTCAAGTCCTTCGATTTCTCCGTCATGACGAAGTCCAGGACGGCCAAGAACGAAACCACCAGCGTGAGCACAAATACCAGCACCATCACGGCCAAGCTGGTGAGAAACGTGCGCAGCAGGTTGCGGCGCAAGCTCTTGAACACCAGCGTAACGTATTTGCGGTAATAGAATCCCGCGCTGGCCAGCAAGAAGAGAGTCACGGTGGCAATGGCAATGATCCACACCAACATCGCGGACATTTGCTCCGGATGCTGCTTCATCTGCCAAAGCAATTCCTGGATGGGAATGAGATAGCCCATGACGCGATCCTTTCGAAACTCGCTACGATGGCCGTCCTTCGACCGCTCCCCGCATGGCCGGGCTGCCATCGCGGGCACTCGCCGGGGTCCAGATTTCCTGGCTCTTCCCGGCGTGGCCGTCTCCTTCGACGAGCTGCCCCTTGTCCAGGTGCAGAACACGCTGGGCCCGCTGTGCCGCCCGCGGGTCATGCGTGACCATCAAGATAGTCTTGTTCATGCTCCGGCGCAGCTCGCCCATCAAGTTCAGAATTTCCTCGGCCGAGCGTGCATCCAGGTCGCCGGTCGGTTCGTCGGCCACGATCAGGGTCGGGTCGGTCACGATGGCTCGGGCAATGCCGACACGCTGCTGCTGGCCGCCGGAGAGTTGTCCGGGGCGGTGCCTGAGCCGATCCGAGAGCCCGACCAGGTCCAGCGCCAACGTGACTTGCCGGCGGCGTTCGCTGGTCGACAGCGGCAAGAGCAGCAACGGAAGCTCGACGTTTTCATAAGCGGTCAGCACGGGCAAGAGATGGTAAAATTGAAAAATGAAACCGACGTGGCGAGTCCGCCAACGGGCGAGCTGCCCCTCGGTCATGCCGGAAATCAGTTGGCCGCCGACCCAGATATCTCCCTGGCTCGGCTTATCCAGCCCGGCAATGAGGTTCAGCAA
>DATGIQ010000494.1:0-7794 GCA_035295665.1 Gemmataceae bacterium
ATGCGCCGCTTCGTTGCGGAGCGCAGTTGGGAACCGTTCCACAGTCCCAAGAACCTGAGCATGGGCGCGGCCGTCGAGGCGGCGGAGCTGATGGAACATTTTCTTTGGGTGGACAACGAAGCCTCGCGCGCGGTGATTCAGAATGCCGACAAAATGGGGGAAATCGCAGACGAGATGGCCGACGTCGCCTGCTACCTCTTGGCGCTCAGCAATACGCTGGGGATCGATCTGAGCGAGGCCATTCTTGCCAAGCTGGCCAAGAATGCCCGCAAGTATCCGGTCGAAACGTATCGCGGCCGCTTCCGCGCGGAGGACTGAAACTGCCGTCCGAATTACGGAACAAAAAAGGCAACGGTCAGCGTTGAAAACGCATTCTCAGATAAACACTCGTTGAATATAGACTTTTTGACAATATTCCTTTGCCAAATGAACCGGCGGTCGTTATGCTTTGGACTTCAGTGGATTATCCCGCCGGTCGTAAGGGGGGTCACGCGCCATGAAGGCGGCGAAAGGGGGAATGGATTCCCCTGCTCTGTTCGAACCAGCGCCAGCGAGTGACCTTGAGCCGAATTTGGAGCATTGCTAATATCCGGCGGTGATGTGGGCGAGAGCGGACGCCGCGAGCCTACTCAGAGAGTATCCCACCCGACCAATCGATTGCCGCCGATTTCGATCGGAATGCAAGCGGAAAGCGTGATGCACCCACGGAGGGGGCTCCGCGCGCTCGTGGCGAGGGGAGGAGTCCGTTCATGAGCACGGGTCGTACCGAAAAAGAACAAACGCGCGTCCATATTCGCTGGATGATCCGCCGCGATATGCCGGAAGTCTTACAGACAGAACAATCGAGCTTCGAGTTTGCCTGGACGGAGGAGGATTTCCTCCGCTGTCTGCGGCAACGCAACTGCATCGGTATGGTCGCCGAACAGGGCGAGAAAGTCATTGGGTTCATGATCTATGAGTTGCACAAGATCAAGCTACATATCCTGAATTTCGCAGTTCATCCAGCTTGCCGGCGTTCGGGCGTCGGGGCCCAGATGGTTGCCAAGCTGATCACCAAGCTCTCCAGCCATCGCCGGACCCGAATCACCTTGGAGGTGCGCGAGACCAACCTGGCCGCCCAGCTCTTTTTCCGTGCCCAGGGCTTCCGGGCCATGCGGGTGCTGCGCGGCTATTATGAGGACAGCGGGGAAGATGCATTCCTGATGCAATACCAGCTGGCCAACGACACCAGCGAGGATCCCGATGATGCGGTCAACCGGATCGCACAATACGAAGATAATTGACCGCTCCCGCTCCGACGGCGCCCAGCGCGACGCGCCGCGGCAGATCGTGTGCTGGGCTGATCCGATTGTGGCGGCGACGCATCGCTTTTCCCACGTTCGCCGGCCGCTCTTGTTGCCCGGGATTGAACTGCCACCCCGTCCGGGACTGTTGTTGTTGACCGCGCTATTGCTGGGCCTCTTTTGCCTGGTGATGACTATCCCGAGGCATCCCCCGTCGGAAGCGGCGGGCGAATTTGCCTTGCTTAGCGACCTGTCGTCCTCTAATCTCAATAACACCAGTGCCGAGGCACCCCACCAGGTAGCGGTGCCTCAAACGGGAGAAGGCAGTTCGGACACGACACCGAGCGCCCCGGCTGCCCCCGGGTCGCCCCCTGTCTTGCAGGTGCCCGAGCTCCTGGCTGCTCCGACACCGGAGCCGGTGCCCCTGTCGCCGGCAGAGTTCACCCGCCCACCGGCTACAGAGGAAACCTTGGCCATCTTACCGGCCGCGGTGCTGGAGCCAGTCCGGCAGGACTGCTACCCGATTCGCGACCCACACCAAGGAGACACACCGATGATGCGCACGTGGAAGAGGCTGGGGTTGAATGCCTTCTTGGCCGCACTGTTTGCGGCAACGCCTGCTCCGGGCAGCACTACGGCCGGTCCGCCGAGCGACTCGGAGAAACTCGAAGAAATTCAAAGGCAGCTCAACGAAGTGAAGACTGCCCTGGCCGAAATCAAGAAAACCCTGACGGAGAATCGCACCGACTCCAATTTGGGAACGCAAAAAATTCAAAGCCAGATCAGCGAGCTCCATACCCAAGTTGTGCCGCTGCTCGACAGTTTGCGCAACCGTGCGACCCCATCGACCCGGATTGCCGCCTCTCCTCCTTCGGATACAGGACTCGGCACGCCCACGGCGCGGATTGAAATGGCGAACACTTATTCGCAGCCCGTCTCGATCGTCATTAACAATCGCCGTTCGTATGCGTTGCAACCGGGCGAACGGCGCCTGAGCGATCCCGTCCCGGCCGGCTCCTTCACTTACGAAATTCTGGGCGTCACGCCGATCGTGACCCGGACGGTGGCCGCGGACAAGGTCTTCACCCTTTGGGTCCATCCGCAACCCTGAGTTCGCCGGCGGGTCGCAGACCGGTGCAGCGCTGCGAGCCGTCGCTCAATGATCAACAAGCATCCCCATGATCGTCACCCTTGATGGACCCGCAGGCGCCGGCAAGAGCAGTGCTGCCAAGGCGTTGGCCAAGCGTTTGGGCTTCGAGTATTTGGATACCGGAGCGATGTACCGCGGGGTGACGTTGGCGGTCTTGCGGGCCGGGATCGATCCACGCGATCCCGTCGCCCTTGCCCGGCTGATGACCGATCTGCGGCTCGAAATGCCTCCTGGAAAGGTCTTCCTGAATGGGGAGGATGTCACCCATGAAATTCGCTCCGCCAAGGTAACCCATGCTTCGGGGCTCGTGGCCGACAGTTCCATCGTGCGGCGTCATCTGGTCGATTTGCAACGTGCTCGGGCCGCGGGGCGCAACATCGTTTGCGAGGGGCGTGACCAGGGGACGCTTGTCTTCCCCGATGCGGCGTGCAAGTTTTTTCTGGTAGCAGATCCCGCCGAGCGGGCGCGGCGGCGGCAACGGGAGATGGCCGCGCGGGGAGAAGTCTTTTCCTGGGACGAAGTGCTGCGGGCCCAGGAGGAGCGCGACCAGCACGATGCCGCGCGCGACCTGGCTCCGATGGTGCCCGCGGCCGATGCCATCCTCCTCGATTCCACCCGGCTGAGCCTCGACGAGGTCGTGGACCGGATGGAACAGGAAGTAAAAAAACGCAAGACCGATCAAGGGGAAATCTGATCGTTGGGCTCCGGAATCGTTGATGGAGGAAAGTTGGCCGTCCTATCTTTGGTATCAGACCAGTTACTGGCTCAGCGCAGCCGCGATGACCTTCGGTTTTAGCTTGCGCACCCAGGGACATCAGCACGTTCCCCGTCGCGGACCTGCACTCCTCATTGCCAACCACCAGAGTTTCATGGATCCAATTCTTGTCGGCCTGGCGGTTCGACGGCACGCCGTCTTCCTGGCGCGGCAGAGTCTGTTTCGCCACCGCTGGCTAGCCCGGCTCATGCGCAGTCTCGATGCCGTACCGGTCAATCAAGAAGGGTTTGCCCGCGAAGGACTCAAGACGATTCTTGAACAGCTCCAAGAGGGCCGCGTGGTCGGAATCTTCCCTGAAGGAGAGCGCACCGCGGATGGGCAGATCCACCCGCTGCGGCCGGGGATTCATCTGCTGATCAAGAAGCTGGCCATCCCGATTATCCCGGTCGGAATTGCCGGGGCCTACGATGCCTGGCCGCGCTGGCGGGCGTATCCGATTCCGGCCCCGCTGTTTCTGCCGGCCGGGAAAGGAACCATTGCGGTCTCGGTCGGTCGGCCCCTGGATTCGCGCCAGTTCGCCGGCCAGCCGCGCGCACAAGTGTTGGCCGACCTGTTTGTGGAATTGCAAAAGCAGAAGGACCGCGCCGAGCGCCTCCGCCGGAAACGTTCGGCGTAATTTGTCCGTGGCTAGATCGCCTGGCCTCAGCGCACACCGACGGGACACGAGGCCGGAGCGGCAGCGACGGGGAATGGTATGCCAACCCGCCGCTGCCGCTCCGGCCTCGTGTCCACTCTGGTGTGGACATCGAGGGCTACCAAAACGCTCTATCAGACCCGCAGGAAAATGCCGCGCCGATACATCCAGTAGCACGCCAGCCACAGAACCAGGAGCACCGCCACCGATTGCACGATGGGCCCGTAGATCCCGCCGAACAGATGCGGGCCAAAATCGGTTTGCCACATCGAACCGGCCGGGGTCTTGGCCGTCAGCGTCTGATAGCCCCAATCGAGGTGCGTAGACAACGTCCGGCTGATCCAACCTCTTCTGCTTCCCAACAATTGCGACATGCAGTAGATGGCGATGGAATTCATGCCGACCACGATCAACGGAAATGCCCAGAGGCGGAAGCCGAGAACGTCGATGATCAAGTAGAAGCCAGCCAGGATCCAAAACACCCAGCCCGAGCTGAAGATCGCCCAGCTCGGAGTCCAGATCCGTTTGACGCTGGGGCAGATCGTGTAATCGAGGATCAACCCGACCGCCAAGCAGAGCGCGCCGGCTCCCAAGAGGTAAAAGAATTTGCTCATCGGTTTGCGGGCACTGCGAAGGAGCTCCCCAGCCATCAGGCCGAGAATCATCGTCCCGATCGAGGGCACGAAGTTTAGCGTTTGATACCCGCCCTCGTTGAAATAAAAGGGCTTCTGGCGGGGAAACAAATTGAGGAACCATTGATCAAATTCGGCAGCGAAGTTGGCGTTTTTGTTCCAGTGGGCAAAGAGGCCGGAAAACCAAAGCTCCCGGTCACGAGCTGTCGAAGTCAAAATTGCGGAGCCCACTTCTTGCACCGGTTGTTGGAAAAACAGATACCAGTACCCGCCCAGGATGGCCAAGAGGATCAGGAGCTGAAACACGAAACTCCGACCCAGCAGCAGGTAGACGAAGGCATACCCCAGGCCAATTTGCGTGAGCACGTTGACGAACGTGAAATTGGTCTGGCTGGCTCCGTTCGATGACAGAAAGATGCCCAGCAAGATGAGCGCCACGGAACGGTAGATCACGTGGGCGGCAATCCGTGTTGCGGACTGTCCCTTGGCGATGCGGCTGGCGTGTGAGAAGGGAATGGCCACGCCGACCATGAACATGAACGATGGCTGGATCAAGTCCCAGAACGCGCAGCCGGTCCAGGGGACATGGTCGAATTCGTACCCCAGGAAGTTCCAGTATGAACTGTCCGGGAAATGTTTCTTTGCCACCTCGGCAAAGGCAAATCCACCCGAAGCCATCACGAGCATGATGAAGCCGCGATACGCGTCCAGGGAGGCCAGGCGGGATTTTGTCGGTGGGGATGGATCGGACATGGCTGCTACCTCGATTGGTGGAGAGTCGAACCGAGCATGAATCGTAACAGCCGTCTTGGGCATTCCGCAACCACAAAATTATCGTGGCGCGTGATGGGTGGCGCCTGGCGGGAAAAGCAATTTACTCTTCCGCGCGCCACCCGCCACCTTTGTTAGTGTCCGAGGAAGTCGTAGAGGGCGTAGCCCTGATTGCTGCCCTGGCCGAAGTAGCTGTTGTTGCCGCTGGTGCCGCCATCAACGGTGCCGAAGAGGGTCGTGACCTGTGCGGCGGACAGCGAGTTGCTGCCGCTGCTGAGCATGACCGCCAGTTCGTAGCCAACCGAAAGACCATTCTGCGCATTGTTCAACGTCACCGTATCGGTGCCGGTGCCGGCGTCATCGATGGCGAGCCCTCCCTGGGTGGTGTGGGTGACGGTGTCGTTTTCTAGATTGATATTGAGATTGTCGCTCGTGCTGCTTTGGGCCTGGATGGTTAGATCCAAGCAGGCCGTGTTCAGGACGCTGATCGCTGGGCTGCCGGGACCCACGGTGATGTTGAGGTCATTGCGGGCCGTGACGTTGCTCACGCTGGCACTATCCGGTCCGGTGGCCCCGAGATTGAGGACATCGGCGCTGATGCCAGTGAGCGTGAAGTTGTCGCTCCCGGAGCCAGCATTGATGACTATGCTGCCTGGGATGGTGGTGCCTGAAGGCGTCCCCGCATTGCCAACGGTGATTCCGGAGAGCGTAAAGCTATCGGCACCGGCGCCCGCGCTGATGGTAATGCTGCCGGGGATTGTGATACCCGAGAGCGTCACGTCGTTGTTGCCGTCGGCCAACGAGATGATAATGGCGGAGACGGCGCTAAAGGAGGCGGGAGCGGTCGAGCCGTTGATGGCGCTGGCATCGCCGGTAACCAGGAGATTGCCTTGGGGATCTTGGGTCACCGTGAAGCCGCCTCCAGCGGCCACCGTGAGGGTGAGGGTGCCGCTCGCATCCAGGGTGGTCGTCACATCGCCTCGAATGGGCGGAGCGGTAACCGTCTCGTAGCCCCACATCCGGCCGGTACTGGCCGCATAGCTATTGTCTCCGTTATACCGAGCCGTAATGGTATGGGTGCCCACCGGCAGCGCCGTGGTCGTCAACGTGGCGACGGCATAGGAGCCTCCGTTCGTGACGGCCACCGGAGCGGCAAAGTTCACGCCATCGACCTGGAACTGGACGGTACCGGTGGGCAGGAAGTAGGAGAAGGGAGAGACCGTCGCGGTCAAGGTGACCGGCTGGCCCGCCTGTACGGTCGAGCTGGAGGTGGTCACCTGCGTGGTCGTGGGCGTGCTCCCCGCACTGGTCACGGTCAGGCCGCCCGCCAAGGTGCCGTTGCTGCTCAGGAAGATGGCATCGCCGCTGTAGGTGGCGGTGATCGTTTGGGTCCCCGTCGTCAGCAGGGAGCCGGTGAAGCTGGCCGTGGTCACGCCGCCTACGGTGCTTAACGTTCCCTGGCCGATGCTCGTGCCGTTATCGCTGAAGATCACGGTGCCGGTCGGATAGCCCACGGCCGTACTGGGCGGGACGGTGATGCTCACGGTGGCCGTGAAGGTAACCGGCTGACCGTACCGAGCCGCATTGGTCGAAGACGTAACTGTCGTGGTGGTGCCGATCGTGCTGGCCGTGCTCACCGTCTGGGTCCATATTCCACTGCTCGTCAGGAAGCTGCCGTCGCCTGAGTAGCTGGCGGTGATCGTGTGGGCGCCTGCGCTCAGGCTGGCGGTGCTGAAGCTGGCTGTGGTGACGCCGCCTGCGGTGCTCAGCGGAGCCTGGCCCAGCGTGGTCGAACCATCGAAGAAGGTGACCATGCCGGTGGGCACGCCTCCCTGGGTGCTGCCCGTGGCGAGGGGGCTAACGGTGGCGGTAAAACAAACCATTTCCCCCACCGACGAGGGATTGGCCGAAGGGCTGACCGCCGTGCTCGTGCCGGCCATCGTCACGGTTTGACCGCCCGCTAGCGTCCCGCTGCTGGCCGCGAAGTTGCTGTCGCCCCCGTAGCTGGCCGTGATCGTATGCGCGCCCACCGCCAAGCCGGCCGTGCTGAAGCTGGCCATGGCCAGGCCGAGGCTGGTGCCGATTGCCGCTTGGCCGAGGAGGGTCGAGCCATCGTAGAAGGTGACCATGCCCGTCGGCATGTCGAGGCTACTGGCGAGGACGACGGCGCTAAAGGTCACCGTTTGCCCGAACAGTGATGGCTCGACCGAGGAAGCCAAGCTCAGGGTCGTGCTCGTCGTGCCGGTCATGATTGTCTGGCCACCTGCGAGCGTGCCGGAGCTGGTGGCGAAGTTGCGGTCCCCACCATAGCTGGCCGTGATGGTATGCGTGCCCGCCCCGAGAGACGACGTGGTGAGGGTGGCCGTGATCTGGCCGCCGGAGTTCGTGATTACCACCGGACCACCCACATTGATGCCATCGGCCTGGAACTGGACCGTGCCGGTCGGCAGGTAGCTGCTGGAGTTCGTGGGAGTAATGGTGGCCGTGAACGTCACGGGCTGGCCGGCGAGCGCGGGATCCAGCGACATGGCCACGCTGGTCGTGGTCGG
>DATGIQ010000495.1:0-2385 GCA_035295665.1 Gemmataceae bacterium
AGGATTTCCTGGAGTTGGTGGCCGGCCGCGGATCGTGAATTTCATACTAGTAACCTCATCCTGTCCGTCCTTGGCGCCATGATCGTCATCGCACTCTGGGCCGATGTCGCCTATAAACGGAGTCTGAGTGGGTACAGGAACACGTCCTGGTGACGACTACCGATCGGATTGAGCCAAAAGCAGGAGAACCAGATGCCGAACCAGTCCAAGGCCATGGCGTTTGACGTTGACCAGGCTAGCTTGATCAGCCTCCGGCAGGCCCTCCCGGACTGCGTGTTTGAGGTAGTCAACGGCGCCACAGCCGCTTCCCTCACTCGTGATTGGAATCCGGGAACGGTGGATCTCCTCGTCGTCAAAGCACGCAAGGAAGTGGCGGAGACTTTGGAGTTGTGCAGGTTTCTTGTCTCGTGCGGCGTCCTTGCGAAGGACGCTTTAGTGGCAACCGATTCCCAAGAAGAGACGCCGACGACATTGGGACTGCACCGGCACAGGGAGAACCTGGGGCGACGGCCGCATTCTCCGCTTTTGGTCCTGGTCCCGCCGAGCCAGAAGGGCATCGTAACGGACGTGTTAAAAGCAGGCGCCCATAGTTGCCTCATGCTTCCCATCAACGCCAAGGATGTGGCCCGTATGTTGGTTCATGCGCAAACAGGCAATCAGCCTGGCCGGCACACCCTTAATCTCGAACGGGCCCAAACTGAGGACCGCTGGCGGGATGACGGCGGACAAGGTTAATCCAACGGCAAAGGAGTCAAAGGTTCATGCGTTGGCTTACCTGGTTCGACGCGCTCAACTTGCTTGACGTGCTAAACTACTATCTGATTCTTGTTTTCCTCGTGAGTACGGGGCTCCGCATCCGTTCCTATCGGGCCATTTTGGGCTTCATATACGGCTTCCGGAATCGGTGGCCGAAGTTATGGGAGCTGGCGAAGAAACATCGGTCTGTGTTCTTGGGATGGCCAACGCTGCTCGTGATTGGATTGGCATTCACGCTCATGCTGAGTAATTCCCTGGCCATTCGCTTGCTGTGGATTCAAGCCAAGGTGAGTGTCGATGACCTTTGGGGCTGCTGGCTCGCGTTTGTGGTCGTCATGCTGTCGGGTGGGCTGATGCTCTTCTTGGACTGCAAGGCCATTTTTAGCGCCAGAAACTTCGACCGCGCGGCCCTGGAAATGGACTTGGATAAAGCTGAGTCATGGCTGAAATCCTGGATGGCGCCCGCGGTTCGCATGGTAACACTCGGCTTCATCAATCCACGCAAAATCGTCGGCGTGGAGGTGGAGAAGGCGCTCGTGGAGGCGAACTGGATCATGATGGGGGGAATGCGGTGCACGTCGCTTCGGATCGGGATGCAACTGGCTTTTGGCCTCTCGCTATGGCTCACCTGGGCATTCGCCTTGCGGGGATCCCCGCCTGACGAAAGCGCGGCACGGGTAAACGGCCGCGAGGACAGATTCCTCGCCTATCGCCGTGTGACCATCTCGCTGGGACGCGACCTCGCCCGGCTACCGCAGGTGGTATGGCACGCTGCTTACGACAATTCCCGTGCGGTGCAGCAGGGCGGTTTTCAGCACGAACATGGGCTGATTATGCAGAGCCTGCTGCCACCAGTGCGTCGTCACGAACTCGGGCAGAAGGACCGTCACCACGTCCTCCCCCCGGGCCGCGTCCACGGCGTTTATGTAGTCAACCAGCACGCCGACGAACGCGCGGTAGGGCGACGGCAGCACCTTGAGCGGAACCTCGCTATGGAGCCGTTCCCAGTCCGCTCGTACCTGGGCGGTTTCGGCCGGATCAACCTCCACGTAGACCGCTTGCACGTCGCGGGACAGCCCCAGGGCATATTCGAGGACGTGAATCATGCCCCGGTGGACACGTACCACCGGGATGATCACCCGGTTGTGCCGGGGGACCAGGGGCGGGACATCGCCCAGCCGTAGCTGCGCGTTGATGTTGCCGTAGTAATGGTGGATGGCCCGGAACATCAGGACGAGGACCGGCACAACCACCACCACGATCCACGCGCCGTGGATGAATTTGGTTAAGAGGAACACCGCGAGCACCAGCGCGGTTGCCAAGGCCCCGAGGCCGTTGATGACGATCGATCTTCGCCAGCCGCGCGCCCCCAGTAACGCACTCTCGTCCCCGCTCGGAGGCACCACATGCCCTTCCTGCGTGTCCGCCGAGGCCCGGTCCGTTATCTCGGCGGGCCGGCGACGCTTTCCTTCCCGCCACCAGTGTCGTACCATGCCCGCCTGCGAGAGCGTGAACGACAGGAATACGCCGACGGCGTAGAGAGGGATAAGCCGCGACGTATCTCCCTTGAACACCCACGCCAACAGCGCCGAGAAGAAGGCCAGGAGGAGGATGCCGTTGGAGAAGACC
>DATGIQ010000496.1:0-18371 GCA_035295665.1 Gemmataceae bacterium
CCCTGCACCTGAGCGGCTGGGCCGAGGAATGGATCGTCTGGGCGACCACCGAGTTTGGTTTTCTCGATTTGCCGGACGCCTTCTGCACCGGTTCGAGTATCATGCCGCACAAGAAGAACCCCGATGTGCTGGAGCTGATCCGTGGCAAGGCGGCGCGAGTCACCGGCGATTTGCACCAGCTCCTCATGTTGGTCAAGGGTTTGCCCTTGGCCTATAATCGAGATCTTCAGGAAGACAAAGTGGCCCTGTTCGATGCGTATGATACGGTGTTCGCATCTGTGGAGCTGGCCGCTCCCCTGGTGCGGGAAACGCGTTTCCGGCGTGAGGCCATCGCCGCCCATCTTGAAGACGGCTTCTTGGACGCTACGACGCTCATGGAGTTCCTCGTTACTAAAGGGACGCCCATGCGGACGGCCCATGAAGCCGTTGGCAAGCTGGTTCGCCTGTGTGAAGAACGCCATTGCCACCTGGCGGACCTGCCGTCCGAGATCTACGACAACATCGGACCCGGACTCAGTTCCAAGGTATACTCGGTCTTGGGTGTCGCCAATGCCTTGGCCGCATTCCGCAGCACGGGATCGACCGGACCGGCGGAGGTGCAGCGCCAGCTTGAAGATTGGAAATCGAAAATCAGGAATTGAAACAGAACATGGCAAATTGCCCGAAGGAGCAGCGACCCGGTTGGTCTTCAATTTTCAATTTCTAATTTTCAATTTATAATTTACACGCTTTCGTTTGCGAGCTGATCATGGACTATTTCCACTACCGCAACCGTATTCTGCATTGCGAAGAGGTGCCTATCGCCGACCTGGCGCAAACCTACGGCACACCGCTGTACGTCTATAGCCAGCGGACGCTCCTGCACCATCTGGGCCAGCTTCAGCGCGCCTTTGCCGCGGTGGAACCGCTCATCTGTTACAGCCTGAAAACCAATGCCAACCTCAGTATCTGCCGGCTCATGGCCGAGGCGGGGGCCGGCTTCGACGTGACCAGTGGCGGTGAATTGTTTCGCGCGTTGAAAGCCGGCGGCGTTGGTGAGAAAATTGTCTTTGCCGGCGTGGGGAAGACGGACGAGGAAATTGCCTATGCGCTGGAAAATCAAGTATTCCTCTTCAACGCGGAAAGCGACGGGGAACTCCAAGCCATCGCCCAAGTCGCCAAGCGGGTCCAGCGACCGGCCGCAGTGGCTTTGCGGGTAAATCCGGATTTGCCGCCCAAGACCCACATCAAGACTGATACCAGCGTCAAAGGTACGAAATTCGGTCTCGACATCGAAACGGTACTCGACGTTGCCCAGGGCTTAATCGGGCATCCCCAACTTCGCGTCGTCGGCCTTCACATGCACCTCGGCTCACCCATCCTGTCCGCGCAGCCGTATCGTGAAGCAGGTCAAAAAGGCCAAGTGCTCATCGAACGCCTTCGACAACAAGGACACCGTATCGAATACTTCAATATGGGCGGAGGGTTCGGTATCCATTACCGTAAACAGGAGGCGCTCCCGGCCGACGCCTTCGCCGAGGTGATTGTTCCGGCGGTCAAGGCATCGGCGTGCCGGCTGATCCTCGAGCCGGGCCGTTTCATCGTCGGTAATGCGGGTATCCTGGTGAGCCGGGTCATTTATACCAAAGAATCGGGTGGCCGACGGTTCATCATCCAGGATGGCGCGATGAACGATCTGATTCGGCCAACGCTGTACGATTCGTTCCATCGCATTTGGCCGGTTGCTCCGGCTGCTGGTGTACCAGCTCCGCCGGAGGATTATGAAGTCGAGATTCCCGGCACGTCTAAGAGCGATGTGGTCGGTCCGGTGTGCGAATCGGGGGATTACTTGGCCAAGGACCGGCGGCTGCCGTCTGTGCAGCGGGGCGATCTATTGGCGACGTTCAGCGCCGGTGCCTATGGCATGGTGATGAGCTCGAATTACAACAGCCGGCCAAGGGCTGCGGAAGTTCTGGTTGATGGCCAAAACCATCGGCTGATCCGCCGCCGGGAAACCTATGAAGACTTGGTTCGGCCCGAACTGGGATAGGGTGAACAGCTATCGAAGGGGCAGCAACGTGATTTCATCAAGTGTGCGCAACAGCATCGCAGTAGCCTTGGTCCTTGGCTTGGCAGCTTTCGCCATCGGCCAGGACACGCCGCAGTTTTACAAGAAGCCGGAGACCACCGGGGAATTGTGGCGAGCGATGAACCATGAGATCGAGCTTGGCCAGTACAAGATCGCAGCCGCCTATCTGAAAGGTTTTCTCGCCCGGAATCCGTCGGATGAGGAATTGCTGCAAATTCAGGATCGCGAAGGAAGCTCGGCCTTTCATCGCTTGTTGACGATTCCGGAGCTGCGGGCGGATGCCAAGCCGCTCGTGGATCGGCTCGACACTGTGGTGCAAAAACACCTGAGCGATCCTAGGCGGCTGGCCGGACTCATCAAGAACTTGACCGCCACGCGGGAAGAACGCGATTACGCGATCGAGCAGCTTCGCCGTGCCGGAGCGGCGGCCATGCCCGCTCTCCTCGATGGCTTGGGAGGGAACGCGGAAACCGGCGAGCAGGCAGCCATCCTCTCGGCCTTGACCAAGATGGACCGAGCCATTGTTCCGGCGTTGCTGGCGTCCCTCGACACCGACGATGCCAACGTCCGAGCTGAGTTGATCGACGTGATCTCTGAGCGATCCGAAACGGCGGCCATTCCGTATCTGGCTTATCTGTCTGCCTCGCCCAAGCAGCCGTCGACCGTTCGCGAAAGGGCCACACGGGTCTTGGCTGCATTTCTCGGGTATGCCGGCAACCGTCTCCCGCTTGCGGAAGCGGCGATCAAATTGCCCCCCGCGAAAGGCGAGCTGACTCACGAAGCGGAACGCTATTATGAACATCAGATCCGATTTCCCGATACCGGTACGGTTCCCATTTGGCGGTGGGATTCCAATAAGAAACACCTGTATTCGGAAATGGTGTCGCTCAGTCAGGCAGAGGAGTACTTTGGCCTTCGTTTTGCGGGCCAAGCCCTGGAGCTCGATCCTGGCTATGGGCCGGCACAAGTTGTTTACCTCAGCTTCTTGCTGGATAAGGGAAGCGAGCGGCCTGGCGTGAAAGAAGTTGTCCGTTCGACCAATCCGGAGCTGATCATCGCGGTTCTGCGAAAAGCGCTCGCAGAGAAGCGGCTGCCGGTAATCTTGGCTTCGGCATCTACCCTGGGCGACCTGGCGGAGATCCGCGCGGTGCGGGCTTCCGGTTCAGAGCCCGCGGTCCTGGTGAGTGCATTAGCCTATCCCGACCGCCGCGTGCAATTGACAGCGGCCGATGCGATCCTGCGCATTCCGGCACCGCCGACGGCTCCGGTGGCCGCCCGAATTGTCGAAATCCTCGGCCGAACGGTCGCCGGCCAAGCCGATGCCAAGGCTCAGCCTAGGGTCCTCTTGGGTTTTGCCAATGATGCGGTTGGCCAGGCGATTGCCAAGAATATTCGGAAGGCGGGCTACCAGGCCGTTCTTGCTCATAGTGGCCGCGAACTATTACGCCGACTCAATCAGGCTGCGGATATTGATATCCTCCTGGTCGACTCGTCGCTTCCTGATCCCGGCTTGGCTCCGCTCCTTGGCGAGCTACGTGCGGATCGGAATACCGGCCGGCTGCCCGTGCTGCTGACGGCTCCGGGCGGCCGAGAAGCAAGCCTTCGACCTCTCGCTGAGCGATACTCAGAGGAAAGCGAACGTCTCCAAGCAAGCCTCAATTTGGGGGAACGTTTACGGAGCGAAAGGCCGAGCGCGCTCACCGGTCCGTGGGGAGACGAAAATGCACGTCGTGAGGAGAGCCTGGCCCGGTTGAGCAAGCGCTACGGCGAAGAGAGTGCCAACATTGAGGAACACCTGCGCCGGCTGACCGAACGACAGCCCAATATCAGCGTGATTTCGATCACGCAAGTCTGGGATGACAAGCAGCTGGCGCGGGCGTTGCAGACTCGCCTGGCCGAACCGGACAACAAGCCGGTCGTCGGCGCCGAGAGCAAAGACAACGCAGCCAAAGCGCTCGAATGGCTGGCGCGGTTGGCGCGTGGGGAAGTGCCGGGCTACGATCTTCGGCCCGCGGCTGTTCCAATCCTCAACGCGCTTCGGTCCAACGAACTGGCACACCTGGCCGTCGAAGCAGCGGGTCCGTTGCCTGGTCCGGCTCCCCAACGGGAGTTAGCCAATCTGCTCCTGGAGCAAAGTCGGCCAGAAGGACTCCGCTCGGCCGCAGCGATTGAGTTGTGCCGCCACATTCAGCAATTCGGTCTCACGCTGAGCGCGGAACAAATCCACGGGATCGAGAACCTTTATGCCAACATCCAGGAACCAAAACTGAAGGCGAATGTGGCCCTCGTTGTTGGTAGTCTGCACCCGGATGCGCGGCGAACCGGCGAGCGGCTGCGAAACTTCCGGCCGGGTTTTGGGACGCCAGCATCTAAGGAGAAAAGCGACACGGCCCAACCCGAACGCACGGGCGGGTGAGACAGCATGGGCGCTTTCCGGCGGCCCAAATGAAACGTGGAATGGCAAGCGCAAGTTATGCGGGCGATCGCGTTCTCTTGTGGACAGAGAACGCACTCATTGGTGAGGGTCCATGATGCCACGCCCTGATGAACCTTTAGATAGATCGGTTCAGCCCGCGTTACCTGAGCTTTTCGCAGCGTATTTGCAGAGGCAGGTTTCGCGCCAGAATGCGGGGATCACGACCGTGGAAAGCCGTGGCGATGTTCTGCCGTTCGAGGCTGCCCCGGTACAGCCGGTCGATGCGGAATTGGCTTGGAACGAAGCAGTAGCGGTGGCCGGCTATTTTCGGTCCGCGCTTCACTCGCAGCCGTGGTCCATTCCACCAGACTGGGCAGGAATGGTTTCCGCTCAGGAGCCCGCCGCGGCTCTTGCATTCAGCTTCGGTAATTACCCTCAGCTCATGCGGAATCTGCACGCTCTATTTCGTGCAGCGGAGCTGTCGGCCTTGCTGCCGAGGGCGACACGTTTACCGGCCGTCGCGCCCTTGGCGGATTGGGCAGCCACGGCGCGAATGCAAAACTACCCTCATCTTTTGCTTACCGCGGGTGTTCTGCGCTTGGCTCGGCAATTCGATGCGGCCGGGGAACTTCTCCACCGGCAGCGTGCAACAACGCCTCCGGATTGGCAAGCGGCATGGGCCAATGAAGACGCTGCCTTGGTCTGGCATCGCGGAGACACGAAGGAAGCTCTGGCTCTCTGGGAGAAGCAGGCTGCCAGCGTGCCGGTGCTTTTCAACCGCGGGATGGCTGCCTTGTTTCTCGGCAAAGCCGAGGAAGCCCGTGAGCCGCTGAGGCAAGCGGTGAGCCAGCTTTCGGAAAAAGATGGCTGGCATCATCTGGGCTGTCTGTACCTGGCTTTGGCCGAAATGCGCTAGCCGGCGGTTCGTATCCCTCGACCCAACCGAAATCCAACCAATCCAATCAGACCCACTGCCACGAGCGCCAGAGTGCCCGGCTCGGGAGTGGGAGTTGTGCTCGGGTCCACGAGCATGCCCGCTTCCGCTGTGGCGATCCGGAAATCGACCACTGGGTTGACGTATAGGTGCAATGCATTAACCGTCACGATACCGGAATTGTCGTCTCCCACCACAAACTGTTCGTTGAGCACCAAGCGTTCCTCATTGGGCAAATCGATCCGCTGGTTCGGTGCGCCCGAAACAGCGACGGCTTGGCCGTTGACGCTCAGACCCACAAAATCAGAGAAGCCGCCTACCTCGGGGCGACCGCCTGTATGGCCGTCGGCCACGGCGTGGCCACCGATCGTTTGTGCGCTGATCGTGATTCCACCAAACACCAGGAGCAGGTTTTGCACGGTGATGTCGGCCGTGGCTATGCCCGTGCTTCCCAACGCGACGCCGCTGATCAATCCCGTTGAAAGAATCGTGCCGAAGTTGCTGCTGGGCAAGGTTACTTCCCGCACCCCGCCGTTGCTCGGCAATGGGCCCGTACTACCGATCAGGAAAGTGATCTCCACGGTCGGCACCGCACCGGTGGCCAGGCCACTGTAAACGAAGTCCGCACGCCCGATACTGGATGAGGCGAACGCAGCCTGGAAGAGGAGAGTCGCGATCGTGCACAACCGGGACCTGGACATGGCATGCTTTCCTTTCGTCCCTGATTCTAATCGCGCAAGGTACGTTTGCAAGGAGATCTCCATCTTGAGAGTCTTCCTGCATATTGTTTACCCTGGTAGGTAACTCGATGTCATTTCCTCTGAAGGAGGTTTCTCGATGGTGCGCAAGGTTTGGATTTTATTACCCGCCGCGTTGTCACTCTTTGCGGCCGGCATTCCGCTCACGGCTGCGGATACGGCGACGCCGGAGGGGTTCACATCGCTCTTTAATGGCAAGGATCTCACTGGCTGGAAAGTTCCCCCCGGGGACAATGGTCATTGGAAGGTGATCGATGGCGTCATCGATTGTGACGCCCGCAGCGAATCCCCCCTTGTGGACAAAAGCTTGTGGACCGAGAAGTCCTTCGGCGATTTTGTCCTGCGGGTCGACTGGCGACTGAAGACCGAGCCGGGCTATCGCTGGCGCGTACCGGTCATTCTGCCGGACGGCAGCCAAAAGAAAGGTCCGGATGGTAAAGACGAAACAGTCGAAATCGAAGATGTTGACTCGGGCATTTATCTGCGTGGATCGTCGAAAAGCCAGGTGAATATCTGGATGTGGCCCATCGGCTCCGGCGAGGTCTACGGCTACCGTACGGATCGCCGGATGCCGCCCGAGGTTCGCGCCGGGGTTACGCCCAAGAAGAAAGCGGACCGTCCGCGCGGGGAGTGGAACACGTTCGAAATCACCATGAAGGGCGATCGCCTTTGGGTCAAGCTCAACGGGGAAGAAGTGATCCAAAACGCCCAGCTGCCGGGGGTTCCGAAAGAGGGCCCCATTGCGCTGCAACACCACGGCAGCTATAACGCCAAGACCCGTCAGTGGTCCGGGCCGCCGAGCCTGGTGCAGTTCCGCAATATCTTCATCAAGGAGCTAAAATAGAGCACTTCGGCAGCGGGTTGGAGACGGACAGTCCCGTCTACTACTTCCGCATGGTTCACGGACCTGCCAGGAGGGCGCGATAAATGCCCTGATTTGTTTGAGCCAAGGCATTCAGGGATCCGCTTCCCCCTCGCCCAAAGCCGATCGCGTGAATAACCGATCGGCCGTGATTCAGGAGGGAGATGTTGCGGATGTCCTCAGCCCGCAAGTCGTCCGCGTCGGTGAGGAAGAAAATGACCTCGGGACCCAGAGACAGCGCCCGCTTGAGAGCGCCCGCATGGTCAGTGCCCCCTTCCGCGTGGATATCCTCAAGGAGATGGGCCACGGTGCGTTTGTGCTCCGCCGTCGCAAACGTCAGCCCGGACTGGCCGTTAATCCGCAGCGGCTCGGCGTGGCGATTGTAGGGGATGACCTGGAACCGGATTGAAGAAGCGAGTTGTTCGAGACTTTTCAGGAGTTCGCCCTTGGCGGTGTCCAAGCGACCATCTACACCCATGCTTCCGGAGCAGTCCACCACGTAAACGATCGTCTTGGCCTGCGTTGCAATCCGAAAAAAGGCCGTCGTTTTCTGGCTATTGCCTGTATGCGCTGACCCCGGAGCAGCCGGATTGGTCTTTGTTTGCGTGGATGGGATCGCCTCTTGCTCCTCTGCCGTCCCGTTCCCCGATGAGTCTTGGTGCATGCGAATGGGAGGAGCTCGCTCTTGTGGCTGGACAAGCGGGGACGCGGCGGCGGAAGAGGTAGTTGGAGGGGGAACGGGCGTCGATACAGTTGGGATTGGCGGCGGCGGCTCGCACAAGACTACGTGGACCTCCGGCGCCGGAGCAGTGGTGCGCGTGTCGATCAACCAGCACGCTCCGTTCTCCCGGGACGCGCTTCCTGGTGGCCAAAACACCAATGGAACGGCGATGCTGCCATGCAACAATAGCGACAGCGCTAGCGCAATCGGCCAGGACGGCAGCGGCTTTGCAAACCACAGAGAATGCCTATCCCCGGCTATCGTTGTCGCGAACATCCGATTCAAGTCGGCCGTCCTGTTGGTCCGATACCAGTATTAGTGCCAAGGGGTGGTCCGACCCAAAAGCGTGGCAGGGACGCCGTCAACACCGTCGAAGAAACTTCTGCGTGTCGTGTTGACCAACCTGAGGAGTAGCGGCGGCGCACTGAGTGTGCCGCCGCTATTTGCGCGCGTTTCAGCGGTGACTGCCGGACTCAAGCTGTGCGAGGACTTTGAGCCCCATTTGGTCGTCGCTGGCCCCTTCCCATTCGACATGAGCCCGGGTTTGCTCGCTATCCTTGGTTTTTTCCCGGGTCAGTACCAGTGTGAATTTGGCTCCCGAGGGCGACTTGCTGGCGATGCGAATCGTCTCTCCTTGCCGATTGACCGTTGCTGCCAGACCCATCTGACCCAGCGCGGTCTGCGCTGACTGCGCGACCACTTCCAGCGAGCCGGCAACCACACGATCATGGCCGGTGGTCGGGCTCGGCAACGACAAGACACTCACCAGATCCAGCGAGGCGCACCCCGCCAACAGCACCGCGACAAATCCCCCCGCGCAGACGAAGCCCTTCAACCGGTTCATGGTCTTGGCCCCCCAGTCCACATTTGAAAGGTGAAGAGGCGGGACTATAGCCAGGAGTCCTTGGCAAGAAAAGAGCAATCCGACGGAGTTTCGCGGCCGTTCAGCGCCAGCGGTTGAACACGCCCTCGCCGCTAGTTAGCGTCACCTCACCGTGGAGCACCCCCTTGGTGGCCAGCAATTCATCCCCCAGGTGCCGAACCTCGTCGGCCCGGCCACGCAACACCGATACTTCCAAGCAATGGCGTTCCCCCAGGTGCACATGGAGCGTGGAAACCACGAGGTCATGGTGATGGTGTTGCTTATCGATCAGCCGGGCCGCCAATTCGCGGGCATGGTGGTCGTAAATCAAGGTGACCACAGCAACTTGTTCCCCTTCGGCTTGTTCAGCCTGTTCCCGGATGAGCCGATCACGGATCAGGTCGCGGATGGCTTCGCTGCGTGTGGCGTAGCCCTTGGCTGCATTTCGCTGGTCGAAGGCGCCCAGCAAGGCGCTTTCCAGGGAGATGGTGATGCGAGTCAGATCATGCATGATTGGATGCCCTTCGGCCATGCTCCGATTCGGTGCGGAGGAATTTTGTCGGTACGATGGGCGCTGTCGTTGCCCAATACCACGGAAAATCGGCCCATGCCACGTTTTACATTGACCCCACGCTGCAAACGAGCTAGTTTCAATAATCTAGCCAGGTATTGATCGCTGCCGTTCGCATCTTGCCCTTTGCTTGGGAGATCAGCCCATGTTGCGACTGGATGCCGACCGTTCGGTGACGTTTTGTGACGGTCTGACCCGGCGTGATTTCCTGCACGCGGGGACCGTGGCAACCTTGGGATTGACCCTGCCCGGATGGCTGGCTCACAAGGCAGCGGGAGCCGTGCAGGATCGCGACATCAATTGTATCATGCTCTTTCTGGTTGGCGGTCCCAGCCATATTGATACTTGGGACCCGAAGCCCCATGCTCCGGATGAAGTCCGTGGCCCATTTCGACCAATTGACACCAACGTTCCGGGGATTCATGTCACGGAAATCTTTCCCAAAATGGCTCGGCATGCCGATAAGATTTCCTTGATCCGCTCGGTCTATCACACCGCCACGGCCGTGCACGACACCGGGCATCAAATGATGCAGACCGGCCGGCTCTTCACGGGCGGCATCGAACACCCCCATGCGGGCTGCGTTTTGGCTTACCTCAAGGGACAGCGCGGAGAAGTGCCAGCACATGTGCTCATGCCGCGGCCCATTGGCCGGACCGGCGGCAACATGCCGCACGGCCAAAACGCCGGCTACCTGGGCAAACAATATGACCCCTTTGTCCTGAATGCCGATCCTTCCGATCCCAAGTTTCGCGTGCCGGATCTTTTGCCACCCGATTACATTTCCGCGATCCGGGCCGATCGCCGGCAGAAGATGCGTGACGCCGTCGAAGGGTCGTTGGCATCCTTCGAGAAGAGTGTTCAGGCCAAGCAGCTGGACGACAATTTCGGCCTGGCCTATCGGCTGATGTCGAGTCCTCAGGCACGACAAGCATTTGCCCTGGAGAAAGAGCCGGCGGCCATGCGCGACCGTTATGGCCGAACGCGCTTCGGCCAAAGCTGTTTGCTGGCACGGCGGTTGATCGAGGCGGGAGTCCGGTTCGTAACCGTGAACATGTTTGAAACGGTTTTCGATGAAATCACCTGGGATATCCACGGCTCCCGGCCATTCACTGACATCAACGAGATGGCCAAGCAAGTCGCGCCGAACTTTGACCAGGCCTTCAGCACGCTCTTGGAGGATCTCAACGACCGCGGTCTCCTGAAGACGACCATCGTTACTGCCATGGGAGAGTTCGGTCGGACGCCGAAGATCAATCCGGCGGGCGGGCGCGATCACCATCCGGGCGTGTGGACGATTCTCATGGGTGGCGGCCCGGTCCAGGGCGGCCGGATCGTTGGAGAGTCCGACGAGCTCGGGTATTCTCCCAAGACAAGGCCCGTAACGCCGGGAGAAGTTGCTGCCACCATTTACCAGGGCCTCGGCCTGGACGTGCACAAGGACCTGCCGGGGCCGCAGAATCGGCCATTGCCCTTGGTCGATTACAGCGTGCAGGCAATCAAGGAACTCTTCTGAGAGAGGCCCCGACGTATGCCCCGACCTTCCGTTCCACAGAATCTGTCTCGTGTTCCTCGCAGCTGTGGCAACTTGAGGAAGAGCACGAGGCGCGGCAAAACGAGGAATTCGAAAAGGAAGTCGGCGGCTCCGATGAATCGGACCAAGGTTAGAGTCATGTTCGGGGCGGAATGGGCCCTCTCGAATTGCGGGAATATCCGTATGTTGCGAATCCTGACCACCGCTGCTTTGTTTCTCGGGATTTCTTGGAGCCATGCCGGGGCCGCCGAGCTCGAGCTTTTTCCCGCCGACTTCGTCCTCACCGGGCCACGCGCCAAACAGCAACTCTTGGTTCTTGCCGTCGCGGATGGCCAGGTCATCGGCGAGCGGACGGACCAGATGAAGTTTGCTTCGTCAAATCCGTCCGTGGCGACGGTCGATGCAGCAGGAATCGTTCGAGCGATCGGCGATGGTGAAGCCATCCTCACAGCCACGCAAGATAGCAAACCGATCACGGCCAAGCTGCACGTCACCAAAACCAAGGAAGCGTCGGCCCCGAGTTTCCGCAATGACATCATCCCGTTGCTGACCAAGGTCGGCTGCAATTCAGGAGCCTGCCACGGAGCCCTGGCCGGGAAGGGCGGGTTCAAATTGTCGCTCCGCGGCTATGCACCGGTGCTGGACCATTTTGTCATGACGCGGCAAACGCTGGGCCGGCGGGTGGACCCCATCGAGCCGGCACACAGCCTGGTTTTGCTCAAGCCGACGATGGCCGTCGCACATGGCGGCGGTTTGAAAATTGAGGTCGATTCCCCGGACTACCAAATCCTCGCCGACTGGATTGCTTCCGGGGCTCCGCCGCCGCGGGAGACGGATCCGCGCATCCAGCGTCTGGAGGTCTTTCCGCCCGCGGCTGTGCTCAAGCCAAAGGATACGCTGCAAATTGTTGTCCGCGCGTGGTACTCGGATGGCCATGCCGAGGATGTTACGCGGTGGGTGAAATTCAATAGCACGGAGGATCTGGTCGCCACGGTCGATCCGGAAGGCCGAGTCCGTGTGGCTGGTTATGGCGAAGCCGCCATCACGCTCTGGTACTCGAATCTGGTCGCGGTTTGCCGCATCGCTTCGCCCCTGTCCAACGCGGTCGGCCCGGAGACTTTCGCCCGTGCTGATCGGCACAACGCCATCGACGACCTCGTTCTCCGGAAGCTGGCGGCTTTGCATATCCCGCCATCCGCTCTTTGCACGGATGCCGAATTCATCCGCCGCGCTTTCCTGGATGCGAGTGGTGTGCTGCCCACGCCCCACGAGGTGCAGCGGTTCCTCGCAGACTCCCGGCCGGACAAACGCTCCCATCTTATTGACAGCCTGCTGCAGCGGCCGGAATTCATCGACTACTGGGCGTACAAATGGTCGGACCTCTTCCTGATCTCCACGCGCAAGTTGCCACAACAAGATGTATGGGCGTTTTACCAATTCATCCGCCAAAGCGTGGCCGACAACAAACCCTGGGACCGATTTGCCCGTGAAATCCTGACCGCCCACGGCAGCACGCTCCACAACGGCGCCGCCAACTACTTCGTCCTGCACAAGGATGTGTCGGATCTGACCGAAGCGACGTCGATCACATTCCTGGGCATGTCCATCACTTGTTGCCGCTGTCATAACCATCCGCTCGAGAAATGGACGCAGGATCAATACTGGAGCATGGCCAATCTCTTCAGCCGCGTGGCGTTGAAGAATGGCGACCGGACCGGCGAGGTCAGCGTGTTTTCTCGACCGGCCGGCGATGTGCTGCACCCGCGCCGCGGTGTGGCGATGCCGCCTGCCCCGCTCGATGCCCAAGCGCTTCCCCTGGATAGTCCCACGGACCGACGCCAGTATTTCGCCGACTGGCTGACGGCTCCCGAGAACCCCTATTTCGCCCGGGCCATCATCAATCGCGTGTGGCGAAACTTTCTCGGTCGGGGTCTCGTCGAACCGGAAGATGATCTTCGCCAGACGAACCCGCCAACCAATGAGGAACTGTTCGATGCCTTGGCGAAAGATTTCGTCGCCCACGGCTATGATGTCAAGCACCTCATCCGAAGCATCATGAATTCCGCAACCTATCAGCGATCATCGAACCCGCTGCCGGGGAATGCGGCCGATGATCGGTTTTATTCGCACTACCTGATTCGCCGACTGTCCGCCGAGGTGGCGCTGGACGCGTATTCCCAGGTCACCGGCGTGCCGACGCCGTTCACGCAGGTGCATTCGGGCGGAACGGGCGGGTTGTCGGCCTATGGCGGGTATCCCCTTCGCACACGGGCCTTGCAGCTGCCCGATTCGCAGGTGGCATCGGCGTTTTTGGATGCCTTTGGCCGGCCCGAGCGGAGCCAAACTTGTTCCTGCGAACGCCAGCAAGATTCCAGCGTCAGCCAGGCTTTGCACCTGAACAACGGTCAAACGCTCAACGATAAGCTCCGCGCCAAGAACTCCCAAGTGGAGAAATGGGTACAGGAAAAGGTCAACGACGAGGAAGCAGTTCGGCGCCTGTTCCTCCTTGCCTTGAGCCGCGAACCAGGGGCTGCCGAGCTACAAAAGTTCCGTGAGATCATGGCCCAGGCAACTGCGGAGCAACAGGCCACCCGGCGGGAAGTCTTGGAAGACCTGTTCTGGGCCGTCCTAACAGGGCGGGAATTCTTGTTCAATCACTAATTGGAGGCGGCAAATGCCCTTGGGTACCTCCGTTTCCACCACCGTGAACTCTACCCATGAACCCTGCTAGCCACATTCGATGGTTCGTCATCTTGGCCCTGTTGATCTCGAGTAGGCCGCTGATTGCTCAGCCGCCGAGCTTTGCCAAACAGGTGAAGCCGTTTCTGGCCAAATACTGCCTGGAGTGCCACAACGCCGAGGACGCCAAGGGCGGCCTGGTCATGGATAGTTTTGCCTCCCTGTTGAAAGGCGGCGACAACGGTCCGGTGATCACGCTGGGAAAGCCGGACGAGAGCCGGCTGGTCCTGATGCCCGAGGGCAAGGCCAAGCCGCCGATGCCGCCAAAGAAGGCCAAACAACCAAAGCCCACCGAGGTAGCGGTCTTGCGCGCCTGGGTCGCGGCCGGGGCCAAAGACGACAGCACGTCTGTGACAGTGCGTATCCCCGATATCAAACCGCGGGTACGCACGCCTCCGCCAGTTACCGTTTTGGCTTATCATCCCAGCGGAAGTATCTTGGCTACCGGAGTTTATAAGGAGGTTCTTCTGATTGACACTGCCACGGGCGATCCGATCGGCCCACGGGCCACCTTGCCCGGCAAAGTGACCGCACTTGCATTCAGTGGCGATGGCCGCGAACTAGCCGTGGCCAGCAGTAGCCCCGGCACCCGTGGGGAAGTGTTTCTCTTTGGCGTCAGAGAGAGGGTTTTGGATCCGAAGCCCGACCGGATCCTACGGGGGCACCACGATACCATTCTCGCCCTGGCGTTTCATCCTGATGGCCGGGTTTTGGCTACGACGGGTTACGATCGGCTTATCAAGCTTTGGGATCCGACGAGCGGCAAGGAGTTGCGGACACTCAAGGACCACAGCGATGCCGTGTACGGCCTGGCATTCAATCCCGATGGCCGACTGCTGGCTTCCGCCGCGGCCGACCGGGCTGTCAAAATCTGGGACGTGGCCAGCGGCACACGACTCTACACCTTGTCGGAAGCAACCGATTGGCTCTACAGCGTCTCCTGGAGCCCCGATGGCCGTCACGTCGCGGCCGGCGGCGTAGACAAGAGCATTCGCGTCTGGCAGGTGTCGGCCAAGGGCGGTAAGCTGGTCCATTCCGTATTTGCCCACGAAGGGGCTGTGACCCGCTTGCTGTATGCCGCTGATGGCAAGACGCTCTATTCGGTCGGCGAGGATAACACACCCAAGGCCTGGGATACGGCCACGATGCGGGAGCGGGGAGTCTATCCGCGGCAGCCCGAAGTCGTGCTTGGTCTGGCGGTGGCACCGGACCACAAGCAACTCGCCATCGGCCGCTACGATGGGGCCCTGCTTCTGGTTGATGAAGCCACGGCGAAGATTCTATCCGAGCCGCTGCCCTTCAAGCCCAAGCCGCCACAGCTGACCAAATTGTCCCCCGCCGCCGGACCACGTGGCCAGACCCTCCGTATCACGTTTGATGGGAAATACTTGGATGGGGCCTACGAGCTTGTGTCGTCGTACACCGGTTTGAGGGCGAAGATCTTGGCGGCCGGCGAGCCGGCCCATTCCGTACAAGCCGAGATCACTTTCCCCGCGGACATGCCAGCGGGGATTGTCAAGCTTGGAATCAAAACTCCCGCAGGTCAAACGACTCAGTTGCCGTTCATCGTCGACTTGTTCCCGAGCGTGGCGGAAGTCGAGCCGAACGACTCTCCCGCGACCGGTCAGAAGATCACGTTACCCGTAACCGTCGTCGGCACGATTAGCCAGGCCGGCAGTGTGGATTACTATCGCTTTGAAGCTCAGTCGGGCCAAGAAATTGGCGTGCAAGTGCTGACCAGTGGCATCGGTTCCAAGTTGGACGCAGTCCTGGAGCTCATCGATGAGCGCGGCCGTGTCGTTGCCCGGGGTACCAAGGACGCGCTGGGTTACAAATGCGACAAGACAGGAACGTATGCGCTCGGGATTCGGGATCGCGAGTACCGTGGCGGTCCGGAGATGTCCTATCGCTTGCACTTGGGCCATATCCCCGTGATCACCGCGGTGTTTCCGCTCGGCTTGCAGCGTGGCAGCGAGGCCCTGATTCATGTGCGCGGCGTCAACCTGGGAGCGGTTCAAACCGTGCGCGTACACGCCAACCCAGCAGCCGCATTGGGGTCCCGAGTATCGTTTGCTGTGGATTCGCCCCACGGCAAGCCCCTGGGCGACGCCAGCGTCGTGGTGGGAGAGTTTCCGGAAGCCATCCACGGTGGTCCGCATCCGTGCGTGCCGGTTCCCGGTACGGCAAATGGCCGGATCGACTATCCGGGGGCCGTCGAAACCTGGCGGTTCACCGCCCGCAAGGGCCAGCGTCTGATCATCGAAACCCATGCCCGCCGGCTGGGCTCGCCGCTCGATTCCTATCTCGAAGTCCTTGATGCCGCCGGTAAACCCGTGCCGCGTGCCTTGCTACGCTGTGCGGCCAAGACCTACGTAACCTTTCGCGATCACGATTCGGCCACGTCTGGCATCCGGATCGAGAACTGGAGCGAGCTGGGAATCAACGATTACGTATGGGTTGGCCACGAATTGCTACGCATCCTGGAACTGCCCAAGAACCCGGACGATGACTGTCAATTCTTCGCCACCGGCAAGCAGCGCCGGACCTACCTGGACACGACGCCGACCTACATCAGCCAGGGCGTCCCAATGTACAAAGTGGCGATCCACCCTCCGGGGACGTCTTTCCCGGCCAATGGGTTTCCAGTCATCGCTCTGAATTATCGCAATGACGATGGCGGACCTGGCTATGGTAAGGATTCGCGCATCTTTTTTGATCCGCAGGCGGATGGGGAATATCAGGTGCGCGTCGGCGACTCTCGAGGACAGGGCGGCGATGCGTATGCCTACCGCCTTACGGTGCGGCCACCACGGCCCAGTTTTGAGA
This sequence comes from Gemmataceae bacterium, assembly GCA_035295665.1. GTDB lineage: Bacteria > Planctomycetota > Planctomycetia > Gemmatales > Gemmataceae > DATGIQ01. The sequence goes on from DATGIQ010000496.1 coordinate 16,292, forward strand.
TCAGTTTCAAGCCGACCGCCCCGGCAGTTTGGAAGGGCGGAGCCATCCCGGTGACCGTCTCAGCCGAGCGCGCGGATGGGTTTGAGGGGCCAATCGATCTTCACCTGGAGAATCTGCCGCGCGGGTTCAGCGCACCGGTCACTGCCATTCCCGCGGGCGAAAACAGCACGACGGTTGCCTTGTCGGCGGACGCCGATGTGCCCGTCTTGACCAAGCCACGGCCATTCAAGGTGGTGGCCCGAGCACGGATTGGGGATGAGGAAGTTGTTCGCGAAGTTACCGGTACCGGCCCCAAAGCGCTGGAGCCGGGTGACCTGGTGACAACCACCGAGCAGGCGGAAGTTACGCTGAAACCCGGTGGGCAAGTGCGGATGACCGCCAAGATTGAGCGCCGCAATGGCTTCAAGGGGAGAGTGCCGCTCGAAGTCCGCGGCCTGCCCCACGGGGTGCGCGTCCTGGACATCGGCCTCAACGGCATCCTTATCACCGAGAAGGAAGACAGCCGAACGTTCGTGATCTACGCCGAACCGTGGGTCGAGCCGACCAGTCATCCATTTGTGGTCCTGGCCAAGAGTGAACGCAAAGGGACGGAACACGCGGCGAAGTCTGTGCTCCTGAAAGTCCAGCCGGGTTCCTCGCAGCACTAAGGTCCGGCCGCAAATCGGATTCCGTTTTTCCTAAAACTTTCCTGCCTTACCTTACGCCGAATCGACGAAAGGCAAGCCGAAGCGCTCGGCCAGCATAGTTTTCAGCCATGCCGCGGAACAGGCACGGATTTTGCTTTCACCAGAGCGACAATTGTTGGCGATTCCACGAACCCATTGGTAGGGATGAGATCGAGTTCCAGGGGGATCTGAATGTTGAGACAAAAGGATTTACGGCAAACTGATCACGGCTTGGAAATGGACGGGTTTGCCTCTGGAAACCGAGCTGGAAAAAGGAGTTGCATCAAGCTTTGGCAGCGGAAAGCTCGCCAGGCTTGGAGAAGCAGAATTGGTGGCGCGAAGCACCGTAGAACTGCAAGAAGTGTCGGTATGGCTGCCTAAGAAATCTGCAATCGTTGAGCTTGGCCGGACGTGGTTTGCGGCCGCTTGGTCGCACCCCTTCCGAATTAAGATGGACTTGCTTAAGATAGGAGTAGTGCTTTTGGGCGGAACAGGGAATGAATCGATGGACGTTTTTCCAAACACGAGCGCCCGCTTCCGAGTCACGGAGGCCCCGGATCTGCCCGAGCCCACACCTGCCGTTGCGCTCTGATTTGGAACAGAGAGATATACCCCACCCGCGCCCGGTGGTTCCTGCCTTTGCTGGATTCCCTGGGACTTATGGGATGAATGAGTGAAGCGGTACGCCCAGCTGCTTCGCGCGAGCTTCGTTGCCTGGGCGTTCGCCGTGTGCGCACCGCCCGCTGTGTTCCATCTAATAGGAGAGGCCCTTCCGAGAAGGGAAATCACGTTATGCGTTTCACCACGTTGCTGAGAGCCCGCCGTTCGACTCGAAGCCAGGCGCGCCCATCTTCGTTTCGGCTCCGATTGGAAAGACTGGAAGAGCGTCTCGTGCCGGCCAGTCCTGTCGACGGAACCATTCTGGTGGCCACGCTCCCCTCCCAGGGATTTACGCAGACGGATCAGGGGTCCTTCCCAACCGGCCTGGTGGGCGTTAACCCCAACCTGCCACCGCCCAACCAATCGCAAGTGTCCACCGATGCTCTGCTTGGCAGCGGCAACTACCTGGTATTTCCGACCTACACTGCCGAGACCAGCAACGGGCAATTGTACGTCACCGATCTCCAGTACAATCTGGGCACCTCCAATGGCGGCAATACGGCGAATACGCTCAATGATTCGGCCAAGAACTGGCGGACCAATCAATTCGCCGGCGGGATCGTCCAAATCCTCGACACCAATGGCAACGTCTTGCAGCAGCGGTTCGTGACCACGAACACGGCGACCCAACTCACCGTCGACCACGCCTGGAGCACGATCCCAGCTACCGGTCAGCGCTACCAGGTCTACGGCACGGGGGCCATCATCCAGATTAATCCGGCGAGCGGCGCCCAGAGCGTGCTGGTTGCGGGCGG
>DATGIQ010000497.1:0-4112 GCA_035295665.1 Gemmataceae bacterium
GAGCTGGTGTTCGAGGCGCCGGCGGAGGAGACGCAACGGCTGGCGGCGATGGTGAAGCGAGAGATGGAAGAGGTGTATCCGCTGGAGGTGCCGCTGGTGGCGGATATCGGGGTGGGGGCGAATTGGAGGGATGCGAAGTAGCGAGGGGGGCCGCAGCGAAGCCAACGAGGAAGACGGCCCGAACAATCCTGACTTCTTCTACCTAGTCGATCGTAATTTTTAGCGCGTCTGATGCCGGAGCGACGGGATTTGTCGCCATCAGGGAAACCGTTCCCGCGTTCACCAGATCGCTTGCGGGAACGTAGATGGTTACGTGGCTTGAATCGACGATCGTGGTTGTCCGATAGCTTCCGTTCCATGTCACCGCTACCCCAGGCAGGAAGTGAGAACCAGTCAGCGTCAGTATGGTGTTACCGCTGCCATGCGAGATGGAAGTCACCGAACTGGAGGTTAATGTAGCCGCGGAATTCTTATTCAGCAACTGCGGAGTCACAAAGGCCCGCGCAATAGCATGAGTATCGTATCGAGTTGGCCCGTGCCGTAGTTCTGCCCACTAGACAGGAGCGCCAGGCCGTCCTGGCCAAAACGGAGCATCGTCCATCCTGACGAGATACCGGATGCAGATTGCGGCATATCCAGCACCGTCTCCGGAACATAGGTGTTTAAGTTGTAGCGCGCCAGTCCATACGCCGAGGTACCTGCGTTATTCTGCAGCATCAGGAACTCCTTTTGCAGCGACGGATCGGCAGCGGCGGCCGCTACAGACCCGTTGGTTCCTGAGTTATAGAAGTCAAACAGCGGCAGCGTGGCAATCTGAGAAGGTGGAGTCGTTGTTGGATCGACGATGCCGCCGCCGCTTCCGTAGGCCAGTCCGTTGCTTCCCAGTTCGATCGACCCCGAGTAACCGCCCATGCCATACAGGGTCGTGCCATCAATGAGTGTGAGACCATCCGTATTCACGTCATACCGGTAAAACTCTGCGCCCGATGTCTGACTGTCGTAGGCGTAGATACGGGATGCACTGGCGAAAACCGGCTTTACGCCGTCGTAGATACCAGACATGTTGGGGCGGAAGCTGCCAGTTTCGCCGCTGATGTCGAATATGCCGAAAGTGCCCCCTTCGCCTGGCGTGTTGACCGCAAGCGTGGTGTCGCTGCCGGGCATGGTGGCAAGCCAACTTGCGGCTACGCTAGCCGGTCCGCCCTGCGGTAACGAAAGTGGGATTGTGGCAATCAGTTTCCCTTGCTCCATGTCAAATTGCGCCAGGCTGTTCGCGCCGCTCAGGCCAACATAGATGTACTTGCCGTCCGACGTCTCAGCCATCACAGTCGGCTGGCTGCCAACAAAAACTGGCGCTCCCACGGCCCCGGTGAATGGGTTGATGCCGACAACGGAATTGCCGGCGATGTTCGTCGCGCTGCTGGGAACGTCGGCATATAGCGTCTGAGAGTAGGGGTCGAACGCAATTGCGTTCGCCGGTACATTGACGAGGTCGTAGATGGTCAGCGGAAGGACCTGTGTGGTGCCTCCCTTGGGCGCGGGATTCGAGACGGTTACCGGCGCCCAACCGTACTTCACGATCGCCGCGGCAGGCACCATCGCAGTGAGTTGGGTTGCGCTCACCATCGTTGTCACGAGTGCCGCCGAGCCCAGTTGGACGACCGAATCGGCAACGAAGCCCGCGCCCGTGACGGTTAGGGTAAACTCAGCCGACCCGGCCTGAACCAGATTCGGAGAGATAGCAGAGATCGCCGGCCGCGGGTTGTACAGCTTTCCGGTAACCGTAGTGCTGGTAGTGGACGAATTGTTCGAGGTTTTCGGATCGTAGCTGACGGACGAGACCTCCGCAGATCCAGCTACCATTCCCTCGCTCCTTGGGCTGGCGTGCACGGTCACGGTGACGCTCCCGCCTTTTGCCAAATTCCCGAGATCGCAGACGAATTCGGCGCCGCCTTTCACGCAACTTCCCTGGCTGTAGGATATTGTGCCAATCGTCAAAGACGAATCCAGGTTCATGACCAGCGTTGCGCCCGTCGCCTCGCTCGGCCCCTGGTTCCTCACGGTCGCCACCCACGAGGTTGCCAATCCGGTCGTCGCCGTCGCCGGACCGGTCAGGGTTACAGACAGGTCGGCCGGAGCAAACTTCAGACTCTTGACGAGATCCGAGTGGAAGATGAAGATCTGGTTGACAGAGCTGAATGCGCTGAGGGCGGCACCGAGGGCGAGCCCATCCTGCCCCCAGCGAACGATCTTCTGGAAACTCGTAGGATAGTCCTGCGTCCCGATACCGTTTACCGGGATGCTGCCTTTCAAGGTAAATTTGCTCTCGTCGAAAGCAGACACCTGCCCGCTGTTGCTGAACGACGATGTGCCAATAAATGCTGTTCCCAGGCTGGAATCCGAGACCACCGGACCCGAAGCCGGTGTGTTCCCGCTGCTATAAAACGTGCCCAGCAGATTGCCTGCGGTGGCATCCAGCACTTGGCCGCTCGAGAGGTAAAGCCGGCCGCTGTCATATTGAATGGAGTTTGCACCAGTGCTAAGCGTGAGGGTTGACGTCTTTGTGATTCCGGTGGAATCCACCGCCAACTCCTGGACTTGGCCGCTACTTGCTGCGTAAAGAACGGATGAGGATGCACCGAAGCTAAGCCCTTGGGCTGATCCTGAGAAGGTCTTGGCGCGGGGAACGCCGGAATCGTAAATCGCTATATTTGCCGTGCTGGATACGGCAATCGAATTTGGCTCTCCTGGTATAGCTGCGAGGGCGGTGGCAGTGTATGGCGGATTGTAAACTCCCGGGCCGCCGCCCAAGTGGAATCGATTAACCACCAAGCCTCCGCTCAGATTGACCTGCGCGACGGATGCCGCGCCATCGAGACCGACAAAAAGCTGGCTGCCATCCGTTGAGAGTGCGAGCTTATTAGGAGTGCTCCCCACCCAGATCGTCCGCCGAATGACGCCGGTTGCGAGATCGATGCCCACCACCGTGTTCCCGCCAGTTCCAGGGCCAGAGACGGGCACGGACGCATATAACAAGCCATCAACCGCGTTGTACACGATGTCGTTGTTCGCCATCTGGATATAGGTTGTATACGCTAACGCGGGCGAGGGTCCCTTGCCCGAAGCTGGCGTCGTCACACTGATATTCACATTTCCCGGCAGTGCAAGGTTGCCAGCGGGAATCGTCGCCGTAATGGTCCCAGAGTCCACGAAGTTAGAAGGAACAATCACGCCATTTACCGCGACTGTCGTCCCGACAGTAAACCCAGTTCCATTCAGCGTCACAGTAGCCGCAGTGTTGATGGGGCCCGCGTTCGGGAAGACAGCGCTTAAGGTCGGGGCAGGCGGGGTGGTGCTCTGCACCACCACCGCGTTCGAAAGCGCGGGGACCACGGTGGACGTATGCACTTGCACGGTTGACGTGCCCGCTGTGCTCAGTGACGATGTCGGTACGGTCGCGTACAGCGAACCGTTGCTTAAGGAAGTGGAAAGAGAGGCGCCGTTCCACTCGATTACCGAATCCGAGGTGAAGCCGGAGCCCACAACAGTAATGTTCGTGGACGGTGACCCGGCAACGATAGAGTTCGGAGTCACAGAAGAGATCGCCGGGGTCGTCGGCGTGCTCCCGGATGCTTGCGGAGCCGCTCTCCCAACCAGGCAGCCGCCCACAAAAACCAGGAGGCTCGGCCAAAGAACCGAAGTGAAGAAACGAGTAGAGCGCTGCTGCACTCCACGGCCTGAGCGCGCTTTCATGAAGGGCTCCTCTCTTCTCTGCGTGAACAACTAATTTTTTGAGACTGTTAACACGCGTTATAGAACCATGAAATGACAACTAGTTGCCCTAAAAGTGCGAGGACACCACCGAAATATCATCACTCTTTATTGTGACATTAGTGCATTCGGAGCAATTACGCAGATACCCGCTCTCCGAATGTTTTCCGCGAGCCAGGAAGTGCGTTGCAGGAAGTTCCAGAAATACCAAGCCGCGATGTTGCTGCAGGTGCATGACGAGCTGGTGTTCGAGGCGCCGGCGGAGGAGACGCAACGGCTGGCGGCGATGGTGAAGCGAGAGATGGAAGAGGTGTATCCGCTGGAGGTGCCGCTGGTGGCGG
>DATGIQ010000498.1:0-3538 GCA_035295665.1 Gemmataceae bacterium
AGCCAGTACACGGAGCGCTCCGCGCGGACCGGTCCGCCATCCACGCTGACGCGCTGCTTGTCGGGGTCCACCTTCGTGGCAAGGTCGCGAACGGTGTGGCCATCGATGGCGACCCGGCCGGAAGTAATGAGCGTTTCACAATGCCGCCGGGAACCGAGACCGGCATGGGCCAAGAGCTTGTTGAGGCGTTCCATGCTTTTGATTATATCATGGCCGTGGAAGCCTTCACTTGACGAGCGCATGAAAGCCGGCCTGTTCGAAGGGGTGGTCGGCAGTCAACGCATCAATTTAGAGATCGTCCATCACAGTAAACCAGATCAAGAAAGCGGTACGTTGCTTTGGTGCTGCAAAGGCATCGCCAACTTCCGTTAGCACCCCAGTTACGGTGCATCTTCGTCCAGGACGATCACGCCGTTTTTCCCTTGCCCCAAGCAGGACATCGGACGCTCCTTTCATCAGGATCTCTGAGCCGCGTGATAGCAAAAAGAGCCTCCAGAAGTCAGACTGGTTCAGGATGAAGAAAGCGGCCTCGGGACGCGGGCTCGAGGAGAGCCGGGCCATCTAGCCGGCGCTGCATTTCGACTTGCCAGGAAACGAGAAAGGGCGAGCGTCCCCCATTTTCATATGGGCATTTATCGCCCCATCCCTATAACTTGCCTTGATATTATGGTCCGCGATACCCTTGCGCCCGGCGATGTGGCTGGCGGAGGGTTCCATCCAAGTGGAGGTCGTTGCTCGTGACACCCAAAGAAGTTCTGGCCCTGATTCGGGAAAAGGAGGTCAAGGCCGTCGATCTGCGGTTTATGGATTTCCCGGGGCTGTGGCAGCATTTCACCATTCCCGCCGATGCCTTGGAGGAGTCCGTCTTTGAAGAAGGGCTCGGCTTTGATGGCTCCAGCATCCGCGGCTGGCAAGCCATCAATGAGTCCGATATGCTCGTCATGCCGGTTGCAGAAACCGCCTTCATCGATCCGTTCTGCAAAGAGACGACATTGACGATGATTTGCAATATTCAGGATCCGCTCACCAAGGAAGACTACACCCGCGATCCGCGCAATGTCGCTCGCAAAGCCGTCAATTACATGAAGTCCACCGGCATCGCCGACACGGCCTATTTTGGACCGGAGCTGGAGTTCTTCGTCTTCGATGATGTTCGCTATGACCAAACCCAGTACTCCGGCTACTACTACCTCGACAGCTCCGAAGGCGCCTGGAACACCGGCCGCGAGGAGAAGCCCAACCTGGGCTACAAGCTACGGTACAAGGAAGGCTACTTCCCCGTGCCGCCCTCGGATGCGCTGCACGATATCCGCTCAGAGATGATGCTGACCATGATCCAGTGTGGGCTCAAGATCGAAGCCCAACACCACGAAGTAGCCACCGGCGGTCAGGGCGAAATCGATATGCGCTTCGCGCCGCTGGTGCAGATGGCCGACAATGTGCTCAAGTACAAGTACATCATCAAGAACGTGGCCAAGAAGTATGGTAAGACGGCCACGTTCATGCCCAAGCCGCTGTTCATGGACAATGGCAGCGGCATGCACGTGCACAGCTCGCTGTGGAAGAATGGGTCCAACCTCTACGCCGGATCCGGTTACGCCGGGCTGTCCGATATGGGGATGTACGCCATTGGTGGTCTGCTCAAGCATGCCCCGGCGTTGTGTGCCATCACCAACCCGACGACGAACAGCTACAAGCGGCTGGTCCCCGGTTATGAAGCTCCGGTGAATCTGGCCTACAGCCGCCGGAATCGGTCGGCATCGATCCGGATTCCGGTGTATTCCCCCAGTCCCAAGGCCAAACGGGTCGAGTTCCGCTGCCCGGATGGCTCGAGCAATCCTTATCTGGCGTTCTCAGCCATGCTGATGGCGATGCTGGACGGGATCAAGAACAAGATCAAGCCCGGCGAGCCGTTGGACAAGGATATCTACGACCTGGAGCCGGAAGAGCTGGCCAAGGTGCCCAAGGCGCCCGGCTCGCTGGATGAAGCCTTGAACAACCTGGAACGGGACCATGAATTCCTGCTCCAAGGGGATGTCTTCACCCGCGATGTGATCAGCACCTGGATCTGGTACAAGCGGGAAAAAGAGGTCGACGCCATCCGTCTGCGGCCCCATCCCTACGAGTTCGCCCTGTACTACGACATCTAAAGAGCTAGTTTCAAAACCTTGTCGCCGCCTCGGTTTTGCGTTCGGTGGTCCCTGCCGAACGCAAAACCCAGGCGGGAAAACCATTCAGATACGTTCCTTCACTCCTCTGCAAGCTCATAGGTTCCATGCCCGGCGGGCTTGAGCCTGCCTTGCCGGACCAGCTCCTCCCACACTGCCTGTGGAAAATCGCCGGGTGGCTGAATCGCGACGATACCCGAATCCCGGCCACTGCTCAGGGGGCCGCCACTGATTTGCGATTCCGCATCCAGGCGCGTGAGCTTGAGACGTTTCTTGAACGCCTTGAATGCCTGCTTGAGCTGCTCCTTGCTCGGGGGAACCGGCGGCGACGAATCGGTATTGGCCATGATGCAGTGCTCCGGGTGCCTTTCGTCAAGTCGTGACAGCCCCTTCGGACGCCGATCGAACCGTGCGGGCGTATTTGGCGAGGACGCCACGGGAGACGCGCGGTTCCGGCCGTACCCAGCCCTTGCGGCGCCGGGCCATCTCCGCCTCATCGATTTCCGCGGAAACCGACTTCGCCTCGGCGTCGATGGTGGCGCGATCGCCGTCCTTGAGAAAAGCGAGCGGCCCGCCGACCCACGCTTCCGGCGCGACATGGCCCACAACCAGGCCGTGTGTGCCGCCAGAGAAGCGGCCGTCCGTGATCAGGCCGATGCTTTCGCCAAGCCCCTGGCCGACGAGAGCCGCGGTCACCGATAGCATTTCGCGCATGCCGGGTCCCCCCACCGGTCCTTCGCCACGAATCACGACCACATCGCCGGGTTTGATAGCTCGCCGCTGGATGGCCTCGAAACAAGCTTCCTCACCGTCGAAGACCCGTGCCGGGCCGGTGATCCGGCGTTGTCGAAGTCCGGCCACCTTGGCCACCGCCCCTTCCGGAGCCAGATTGCCATGCAAGATGACGATGTGGCCGGAAGGATGCATGGGATCATTGAGCGGCCGGACCACGGATTGTTTTTGCAGGTACACACTTTTCACATCCTTGAGGTTTTCCGCGAGCGTTGCCCCGGTGCAGGTGAGACATTCACCGTGCAACAGTCCGGCTTCCAGCAGAGCCTTGAGCACGGCCGGGGTTCCGCCGACCTTGTACAGATCGTGCATGACGTAGCGGCCGCCCGGCTTCAGGTCGGCCAGGTGCGGCACCTTGCCGCCGACGCGGTCGAAGTCGGCCAGGGTCCATTCGACCTCGGCCTCGCGTGCAATCGCCATCAGGTGCAGCACCGCGTTGGTCGAGCCGCCCAGGGCCAGCACCACCGTGTAGGCGTTTTCCAACGACTTGCGGGTGATGATGTCGCGGGGGCGGAGGTTCTTCTCGACGAGCCGGACGAGGGCCTGGCCGGCCAGGAACGACTCGCGCTCCTTGGCCG
>DATGIQ010000499.1:0-8796 GCA_035295665.1 Gemmataceae bacterium
GTCTGGATCGGCAACCAGTGGGAAGCGTTTCAAAAGGTGCGCATCGAACGAGAAAGGGATCGCCTCTATCCGCATCGCCAACGGGTTGCTGGTGAGGCCTTCTTCGCCCACGCCGCCTAGCGGAAGGGCGGTTACGCCCAATTCATTGCCGCTTAGTATTGGATCCAGCCGTGTGCTTGCAGCAGATCGTAAAGCCACGGATGCCGCCAGGGGTTCAAGGCAGGGTAAGTGGCGGAGAAGATCGAAATCCCGAGCAAGAGGTAGGCCAGTCCGCGTCCCCAACGGCGATACGAAAGCCAATCGGCAACCGGCATCATCGCCACAAGCCATAAAGGCGTTAACCAGATCAGCCAGCGCAGTCCGCTCGTCCAGCCGCCGTAGTTCCGGTTTCGATCATTCACCACGCCGATGTAAAAACCGACGACGAGGAGACTCACCCCCAAGCTCAGCAGGGCCACCATGTTGAGCGGGGGAGGCTGCTCCCCATTACGCCGCCATTTCACGAGCCCGTAGAGCATGCCCGCAACACTGAGCAGAAAAATCGGCGACAGCGAGAAAATCCCGTGATGTCCGACAAGCACATGGAAGGCATACACCGCCCTGCTCTCGCTGCGGTAAGCCCAGTCGATGCCGTGTTTCAGGTTGGTGGGATCGATCTTCCAGTAACTCCCTGCATATTCATACCAGGGGCCGCCAAACTCCCCGTAGGCGGGGCGCAGCTGGCCCAGAGCGAGGTAATTCGTCCACAGGGCGGCAGCCACCGGCACCAGCGCGGCCGGCACAGCCAGGAGGAGGGTCCGTCCCGGTGCCCGGAGGAGCAATAGCAAGAGCAGCCCCACGGCAAATGAGGCAGCCGGTAGCTCATTGACAGCCGTGAACCCGGCAAAGAAGCCCGCCGTGAGGAAGAGGCTGGCGCGGTACTCCCCGCGATACCAGATTTGTAAGGCGGGGTAGAGCGCGAACAGCACACAACAGGCGGCCACCGTGTGATTATTCAGCGTATTCGCAAAAGTCGTCACGAAGGTCGCGAAACCACCGGCCGCCAAGACCAAGACTCGTCCCCAATCGCTCGAGCCAAACTGCTCAACCAGGCGGGCCAAGAAGATCAAGTAAACCAGGAACAGCACACCATTGACGGTCACGAGAATGCTACGGACAACGGGGTAACGGTCCGTCGTGATGGACCAGCCGAAGAGCTGCTTGAGCAGCCAGTATTCGCCGGCCACCAGGGTGGGCAGGAGAGGAGGTTTGCTCGAATAAAAATCTTGCGTATCCGGACGCAAAACCTTATCGATTGTTTTCCAGCCGTCCTCCGTGATGATGCCGCGGTCCACATATTGGCCCGTCGCTGAATCGACGTCCCGGTGACCGATGACGTACGTCCCGTCATCCACCAAAGCCCGCACGGTATCCCAGCGGGACCGATCGTTATCGCCGTGAGTCGGCATCGGCTGCGGACGGGTGCGTGGCCAGGGAGACCGCAAATCGTTGGGATCGCCTTCATCGCGATACAGATTCGGTTCATAGAGCCGGTTCACCGCGACGATGTGACCGACCACGATCGCAACGGCAACCGTGATGAGCAGGGCATACATGCTCCGACGCAAGTGCAGGGAGTCAGTGGATTGCATAGCTTGTCGTCCGTCGTCTGTGGTCCGCAGTCCATAGCAGCCTGCCACGGAGCACGGACTACGGACTACTTTCAGTCCTTTCCGCAATGCTGTAACTGTCCTCATCGCGACTTTGATACGCGGTGATCAGCTCAGCCAGGAAGCCGATCGACATCATCTGGGCACCCAAAAGGAGTGCCGCGAGGGCATAGATCAGCAACGGCCGCTCGTGCAGCGGCAAAAACGTCCCGGGCGCCCACCAGTTGATGAGCCAGGTAACGGCCAAGTAGATCAAGCCCAGGTTGCCGGCGAAGAAGCTCACGAGGCCGATCGTACCCAGCAGGTGTTGAGGCCGTTGACCGAAGCCGGTGAGGAACTTTACGGTGAGCAGATCGAGAAAGCCCTTGATAAAACGGCGGACGCCGTATTTTGATCGGCCAAAGCGGCGCGGGCGATGTTGGATTACGATCTCGCCGATCGTGAAGCCGCGGGCGGCGGCAAGGACGGGGATGAAGCGGTGCAGTTCTCCATAAAGCCGCACTTCGCGGAAAACCTCGGCACGGTACCCCTTCATCCCGCAATTGTGATCGTGCAAGCGCACACCGGTGACCGCGCTCACGAGGGCGTTAAAAACCCGGCTGGGCCAAACCTTGTGCCAGGGATCGTGGCGAATTCGCTTCCAACCACTCACGACGTCGAGCCCGCCGCGCAGTTCGGCGATGAAAGCTGGGATTTCCTTGGGATCATCTTGCAAATCGGCGTCCATGGTGAGGATGAGATCGCCCCGTGCCGCATGCATGCCGGCCGATAGAGCGGCCGCCTTGCCGAAGTTTCGCCGTAAGCGGATGCCCTGCACCCACGCATGCTTCCGAGCCAAATCGGCGATCATCGTCCAGGAGCCGTCCCGACTGCCGTCGTCCACGAAGAGCACCTCAACGTCGAGTTCGGCCTGCTCCGCGACGCGGGCAATTTCGCCGAGCAGTAAACCGAGGCTCTCGTGCTCGTTGTACACCGGGATGATGATCGAGATCATGGCAAAGTCAGCCCTTGGGTGCTGCACCACGCGCTCTCCCTGCACTCGGGCCACATCGGAGGAGCCCCTGAAGGGGTTGTACGAGGCGGGCCAAGCCGCGGGCAACCCCGCGCATCGGACTGCGGCGCGGAGCATGTTCCGGGAAAGGATTATCCCCTTGACCCAGACTGCCGATTAGGAATCTAGGGAATAAATGTTGTGCGCGGTTGCAAGCGCGCTCTAGGATTGGTATAGACGGAGAATGGGCCGATTACGTTGCGGCATGAGGAAGCAGGGTCGCGGTTGCCGCAGAAGCATCGGCGGGAGATTGAGAACCTGGCATTCGGTCCCATGACCCTGACGGGGGCGCAAACGCCGGCATTCCCGGACCGAACCCTTGTGAAAGGAGTATTCGCCATGTTATTTGGCGAGCCAGAAACAGCGCGGTTTCTGGCGGCAGTTCAACGCCTCAAGCGGCAGCGACGTCGCAAAACCCGTGAAACCCGCCTTGCCAAGCAGCGCGTTCGCACGGTGTTGCGCAAGATGCGGGATGGCTAGAAAGGCCTTTTTCCACTTCATCGGAATGCTCCGGAGATCTGGCTGCGGACGGGCTCCCGCCGCCGCCAGATTGCTGTTGCGCTGCCTCTGGGCATTGGCGATCTGCCTGTCGAGGGCCGATGCAGAACATCATCGTCGAAAAGCCCTATCGATTCGTGCCGCCCTATCCGGGTGAAATCTGGACCCGTCTCCTTCGCTCCTATCTTCCGCGCTACCTCCGGCAAACCTGGGGCATCGCCGCCGCCGAGATCCGTGGCATCGAACACGTACGAGAATCGATTCGCAAGGGGCATGGCATTCTGCTGGCTCCCAACCACTGCCGGCCCAGCGATCCGCTGGTAATGGGTTTGGTGAATGTGCCGGCGGGCCGGCCGATCCATACCATGGCGAGCTGGCACCTCTTTGCAGAAAGCCGATTCCAAACCTGGCTGCTACGGCGAATCGGCGCGTTCAGTGTTTTCCGGGAAGGCCTGGACCGCGAGGCGTTGCGAGCCGCCATCCACATTCTCGTCGAAGCCAAGCGGCCGCTCGTCATCTTTCCCGAAGGGGTGATCTGGCGCGCCAATGATCGCCTCGGCACGCTCCAGGAAGGGGTGGCCTTCATCGCCCGGGCCGCGGCCAGGCAACGCGCCCAGGCGACGCCGCCCGGCCAGATCGTCATCCATCCGGTGGCACTGAAATACTTCTTCGAGGGGGATTTGCCGACGGCCTTGAATCCGGTGTTGGAAACCATCGAGACGCGCTTGAGCTGGCGTCCCCAACGTCAGCTGCCGCTGCTCGAACGGATTTGCCGGGTCGGCGAAGCGCTGCTGACGCTCAAGGAAATCGAGTACCTGGGCCGCGCCCAGCCGGGCTCCCATCCGCAGCGGCTGGCGTCCCTCATTGATCATTTGCTGGGGCCGCTCGAAAAGGAATGGCTCAACGACCAGCGCGAACCCGCCGTCATCGAACGGATCAAACGGCTACGCTCAGCCATTGTGCCGGACCTCATCGCCGGTAAACTATCCGAAGAGGAGCGGACCCGTCGCTGGCGGCAATTGAGCGATATTTACTTGGCCCAACAGCTTGCCGGCTATCCAGCTGATTACCTGAGCGAGCGCCCCACGCCGGAACGCCTGCTGGAAACGGTCGAACGGTTCGAAGAAGACCTGACCGATGTAGCCCATGCGCATGGCCCATTGCGCGTGGTGATCCAGCTCGGGCCGGCGCTGGAAGTCAGCCCGGCCCGAGCCAAGATTGGTTTGGATGATCCGATTTTGGTAAATCTCGACCAACAGCTCCGCGAAATGCTCCAGAGGCTGGCCAATGAGCCGCGATAGACATGGGAAGCCGGTGCGCTCCTGGCGAACTCGTTTGCTGTCGGTAGCCATTGCCTTGGCCGTGGGCCTGGCGGCCGGGCAAATCCTGGCACAGGAAACGCGCTTGCCGCGGCACGAGTGGACAACGATGCTTGCACCTTCGGTGGCGGATGCGCCGGAAGAATTCGGCCCGAGAGCACCGTGGACCATCCGAGTCGTGCTGGTGATCGTCGGCTTGTCAATCTGGCATACGACGCAGCGCATGCTGGGGGAGAGGCAGCCAGCCTCCGTGGATCACGCGGAGCGGGCCGCCCGCTTCTTGAGCGAACACGATCGACTTCTGTGTCTAACGGAGCCGGCCAATCGGTTTCTGAATGATCATCCGCGCTGGGCCAATGCTCTGCTTTTGGTCAGCTCCCTGCTCATCGATGGACTTGGACTCTTTCTGTTTGTTTGGAGTATGGTCGGACCGAGCATTCGGCCGTTTCTGGGTCTGTGCATTCTGTTTGGCCTTCGCCAAGTTTGCCAGGTCTTGACAGCGCTGCCGCCGCCACCGGGCTCGATCTGGCGGAGTCCTGGCTTTCCTTCACTGTTCGTGACCTACGGGGTCTCGAATGATCTTTTTTTTTCGGGTCATACGGCGCTGGCGGTTTATGGAGCGGTGGAATTGGCCGGTCTGGGATCCATTTGGCTCATGGGCTTGGCCACCGCTATCGCGATTTTTGAGACGACGGCGGTGTTGCTCTTGCGGGTTCATTACACCATGGATGTCTTTGCCGGACTCATGGCCGCGCTGTATGTGGCCGGGGTGGCTGCGTGGCTGGCATCGCCATGTGATCGCGTGTTGGCTTACGCTTTTGCCGCGAGCTGATGAATCTCGTTCGTGTCTGTTTAAGCGAAAACGGACATCCGCTACCTCTGCTTCTCAACCACCACACTCCGGGCGATCTGTTCCACTTCCTTCTGCAACGCCGGCAAATCGGACGGCAAGAGCCGAGCCGCCAGGGTGCCGCCCCCTGCTCCCTGTCGGATTACATAATAATCCATCCACACACGCTGGCCATTTACCTCGGCCTCCAAGCCAAAGTGAGCTAGCTCCTGTGGGGCGACCTGGATGCGGCGCGGTGGGTCGGCACGCAATACCTTCGCTTTCTGCTGCTGGAGGAAATTCTTGGACTCGGCCAGGAACTGCTCGCCGCTCGGCACCTGCGCCGCCGACTCCAGCGTCAGCAACAGGCCGCTCCCGTTGGCTTCGTCTAGTGCGATTTGCCGCCCATGTACCCCGGCCACATGCCAGCGGCGCGGATAGAGAAAGCGCACCCCCAACTCATGATTCTCGTACAGCAACCGCGTGTTCTCGGCGTTCGCTTCCAGGACCGCTCCCGTGAGGGCTTCGTTCCGGAGATCGGCGGCATGGGTATGCGCCTGACGGGTCAACACAAATTGTCCTTCAATGCGGCCCAAGGCCTTGCCGTCCTTGTCCAGGAGCCAGCTAATTCCCTTCAGGCTCAGATAGCTCACGTGGTTGGATTCCAGGTCGAAAAAGAGGTAGCCGTCCAGCTCCTGCCGATTCGGTCCGTCCTCGTTGATTCCGCGAACGGTACCAGAGAAGGCGATGCGGGCGTGACGGCGCCTAGACAGGGTCGTGATCTGCTCGAAGCGGCATTCCACATGCCCGTCGTCGATGTGCTCCATGTCGGTCAGTTCCTGGATCGCTGATTTCTCTGCGGTCCAACGCTCACCGGGACGTACCGGCTTGGCCGGCAGCAATCCTGCCAAGGCCGGCGTGAACACATCGGTGCGGACCAGGTCGATCTCGCCCCAGGTCAACGGCCCATCCGGCGAGAAGGGAACCTCGGCCTGGTGCAAACGGAGCACGACCATGCGGCGAACGACCGGCCGAATGGTGCTTTCCTGCGGCCGATCACCGACCCGCCGTTGTAAATCGATCCGCCGAAAAATGCGCAGCGTTTTCTGCACCTGGCCATCTGCGGCCGTGTCCAGGATCCGCTCGTCGTATTCGATCGCACTGGTCCCTGTAACCGCCAGAGTCTTGGCCGTCGCCTGGCCCTTTTCCTCCGGCAAAGTCATGGTGCCGGTAAGCTCTACGCGACTGCTGACGTGGTACTGGTAGCCGGGTGGAAACGCCTCCTGAAGCCGAATCGCTTCCTCGCCGCAGGCCCACACCGGAGCAGCCAACCACGCGGGCACGATGAAGAACCACAACGATATCCGAGAGGAAAGGATTGGCATCATTGGACTACCTGGGATTACCGTTTCGCATCAGGACGAACCGACATCTCTGGATTGTACCCCGCCAGTTCTTGTCTCGAATGAGAAGTGCACCATTCCGCAGCAGAATTCGCTGAAAGAGCCGGCAAGTTTGCGGTGTGCGACGAGCAGGGATTCTGCGGCTGTTCCGGAGCGTACGATAATTGTCCTGTACCAGCCTTGCAAATTGAAACAACAATAGTGTAAATATATTCACAGGTGTTAACGGGAGTGAACGCTGGCGCCCACGACTCGATGAAACTACGGTAGTTTCCTTGGTGATGCAAAGCGAGATTATGTAATGCTTTGTGGAATGTGCAGGCCCAGAAGCCCAGAAATTGTGTGTTGGGGCTCAGTTAACGGCCCGACGTTTGCACTCCTGTAGGACGAAAAGCTTCAGGAAGAAGCGGATGACGGTTGCTGGTTGTGCGGAAATGGAACCGCAAGGCCGGCGAAGGAATCTAAGGGGCGGTTTGTGATGGCTCGGCAAAAACAGCCATCGCGGACCAATTTAGGTGAACCCCCCTGCCCCGATGCGCCGTCTAATTAGGAGGAATAAGGGTTTATCGGCAGACAAGGCACAAGAACTTGAGAGTTTTCCGTAACAATTATTGGTTTTGAGCGTATTGATCATTAGAGACCGCCCAGCTCGGCAGTATAGCTCAGGATCTTCGAGAATGCACCGGATGCGAACGGGGAGGTCCAATAGGGGTTCGGCGAAATGATTGGATCCCCTAATTACGATCGCAAGCCCGATTCCCCAAAAGGGTTGTGATCAGAAAAGGAGTGGTAGCGGTGAGCGAATTCAAGAACCCAGCTCTGATGCAGTTGACGGATCAACAGGTCCGGTTCGCTCCGCCTGCCCGGCGTTTGGCGCAGCTGGCCCGTGCGGAGCGGCTGCTGGCAGAAATTGAGCCAGCCAAGCAATACCCCTACCAGTACATTTGCTTCCGCATTACGGACTATCGGCCTGATTCCTATCCGGAGCTGCTGGTCGATGGGGCCGACCTGGAGCATGACCTGTACTTGCTCATCGAGGCCTTGGCACGGTCCACGCCGGCCGTACCCGTAGAGACGGTGCCGGAACCGGTGCTCACAACCGAGCAAATCAGCCAATGGCTCAACGTCTCGACCAAAACCATTAGCCGCTGGCGCGAACGCGGACTCGTTGGCCGACGCATTGTCCGCAATGGCCGGCGACAGGTGGGATATCTGCAATCGGTGGTGGAACGCTTCCTGGCCGCCAATCGCGACCGCGTCGAGCGCAGCAGTCGCTTTTCGCAGCTGTCGGATTCGGAACGGGAAGAGATCCTGCGGCGGGCCAAGCGTTTGGCGCGCGTCAGCAGTAGTACGTTAACCGAAGTAAGCCGGCGCATTGCCCGCCGCCTGGGTCGTTCCACGGAAACCATTCGTTACACGATCAAGAATTACGATCGCGAGCATCCGGAGCAGGCCCTGTTCCCGACGATCACGGGCACGCTCGATGCCGAAGCGAAGCAAACCCTGTTCAGCTCTTATCGGCGAGGGATTCCCGTGGAAACATTAGCCAAGCGCTTCCGTCGCACCCGGACGTCGGTGTATCGGATCATCAACGAAATGCGCGCCCAGCGTCTGCTGGACCAGCCGTTGGAGGTGATCTATCATCCTTCCTTTGATGACCCGGCTTGTGAAGCTCAGATCCTGGCTCCGATGCCCGGCCTGGATGAGTACGAAGCGCAGCGACAGAGCATGCGCGTCCCCAAGGATGCCCCCCCCGAGCTCGCCTCGCTCTACGAAATGCCGTTGCTCAACAAGGAACAGGAGCAGCACTTGTTCCGCAAGATGAACTTCCTCAAGCACAAAGCGAACCGACTCCGCGCCAAGCTGAAACCGGAACGGGCCCGCACCCAGGATCTCTCGCGGATCGAGGAGTTGCAGCGGGAAGCCAACGTCATCAAGGACCAGTTGATCAGTAGCAATATGCGGCTCGTCGTTGCGATCGCCAAACGGCATACCGCTCAGACCGATAACTTCTTTGAGCTGTTGTCCGATGGCAACATGTCGCTGA
>DATGIQ010000500.1:0-25051 GCA_035295665.1 Gemmataceae bacterium
GCCGTAGACCTGGTAGCGCTGGCCGCTCGGGGGTATGGGATTCCAGGCGTGGTCCACGGTGAGCTGGGTCGGCGTGTTCGAAACCACGAACCGTTGCTGCAAAACATTGCCATTATTATCGAGGATCTGGACGGTGCCACCGGCAAACTGATTGGTCCGCCAACTTTTTGCAGTATCGTTCAGGGTGGTCGACGTATTGCCGCCGTTCGTATTGCCCAGATTGTACTGAAGATCCGTTTCATATAGTTGGGCCTGGTTGTTAGCGTTGATTCCCTCAGCGGTGTAAGTAGGAAAGATGAGAAAATTACCGGTACCCAGTACCTGGTCGGTGGAGAGTTGATATTGCGCGACCGGGGGCGGGTTCTGCCGTACGCCTATCAGCCCGGTTGGGAATCCGGATTGATCCGCCTGCGTAAAACCCTGCGAAGGAAGAGTCGCCACCAGGATATCGCCGTCGGCGGCGGCCGTTGGAACAAGCCGCTCCTCCAATCTTTCCAATAGCAACCGAATTGGCGACCGCTGACTCTTTCGAGGGGCTGCACGGTGGGCGCTCCGCAAGATGTTGAAACGCATGGGGTAAGCTCCGTTTGTAGGAGGGCCATCTCGGTAGTGCAAGCGGACGAAGAGTCCTCTTTTGACTCTCGGAAAAGGGCGTCCACAGCATCCTTTCCACCATACTTATGTACCCCAACCGACCGGCGAACACAAGCATTTCCTGAAAAATCGCTTTGACCGACCTTTTCACACGGGTTCCGCGCTTCTGCTATCCTGGATTATTGCGCCAAGGCCCCTTCGCCCCGGTCCACTTCGAAAATCGGGAATCGCCGATGCCCAGCCATCCCATGAATACTCCGCCCGCTTCCCCCCTTCGCATCCGGGCCCGTCACTATGCAACGGGTCATCCCCTTGAACTCCTCTGCGCGCCGGATCGCATTTGTTCCGTCGGTCCCCCTTCTCCTACACCGCCGGACTATGCAGCCGACTGGGTTGCACCGGCGCTGTTCGACCTCCAGATCAACGGTTGTCATGGCAACACGTTCAGTTCGGAACAGCTAACCGCCGAGCAGGTTCGTCAAATTGTCACCGTCTGTCGACAGCATGGCATCGGCGGCCTGTGTCCGACGCTGGTGACCAATGCCCTTCCGGCCTTGCTGCACGGCCTGACCATGATCCGACAGGCGTGTGAGGCGGAGCCGGAAGTCGCGGCCTCGGTTCCCGCCATCCATATGGAAGGGCCGTATATTTCTCCCGAAGATGGGCCGCGCGGCGCCCATCCACGGCAGCATGTCCGCCCGCCGGACTGGGATGAGTTTCGCCGCCTGCAAGACGCCGCGGCCGGCAGGATCCGTCTGGTGACGCTGGCCCCGGAATGGACGGGCGCTCTGCGCTTCATTGAACAACTCGTTGCTGGCGGAGTCGTGGTCGCACTGGGACATACTGCTGCCAGTGGTGCCTGCATTCGTGCGGCCATCTCCGCAGGCGCACGGCTGAGCACTCATTTGGGCAATGGCGCGCATGCGGTGCTTCCTCGCCACGATAACTACATCTGGCAACAGCTCGCAGCCGACGGGCTCTGGGCAAGCATCATTTGCGATGGCCAGCATCTGCCGGCGGAAGTGGTGCGGTGCATCGTGCGCGTGAAAACGCCCGCGCGGACAATTCTTACGTGCGATGCCAGCGGACTGGCCGGCTTGCCCCCCGGCCACTATCGGCAATGGGAGCAAGATTTCGAAATCTTGCCACAGGGGAAGATTATCGTTTCGGGCACGGGTTATCTGGGTGGCTCGTGGACTTTTACGGATTGCTGTGTCGGCAACGTCATCGGCTTTGCGGGAGTAAGCCTGCACGATGCCGTGGACATGGCCAGCGTCCGACCGCGCGAACTGCTCGGGTTGCCACGTGCGGGGCTGGAAGTCAATGACCCTGCGGACTTGGTACTGTTCGATTGGCACGACGGTGCAGCGTTCCGCGTCGTGGGGACGTTGGTGCGCGGAAAGTTCGAAAAAGCTCGTTGACGTGGACCGGGCTCTTCTCACCGGCTGGGGTTGATCGTCACGTTGCTGATGCCTCCGATCCGATCCGGCGTCGCAACATTGACGATGCCGGTGGCGAACTTTTCATGAACCACCTGCCAGATCAGGTTGAAATTGAAGAAGGTCTGGGTGACGTAGCGGGCCACGGCCTCGCTCGGCTTCTCTTGCAGGATCAGGACATCGCCGGCGCGCACCAAGATTCGTTCCTCCGGATGCCGCAATGCGTCGCGCAGATCGACCACGATCGGCACCTGCCCGCCGCCGGGCGTTCGGCGGACCACTACCAGCAAGCTCGGGGAAGGATCGCCCAGGCCGGGAGCGATGAGATTGCCGGCCAGGTTGCTGCCGCCGAAGGCACCGTTGAACAGCGGACCATGGACACGAGAAACAGCTTCGACCACATCGAGGTCGATATCCCGTGGCAGCACGTACGCTCCAGGCGGTAACAGGCCGCCGGTGTAGAATAACTCTTCGTCCCGCGCTTCCAGGAAAACGACGTCTCCGGTTTGCAACACCACATCCTCCGGACCGAAGCAGGGCGGCGTGCCGGGAAAATGGCGAAGCGGAATGCGCACGATCGAACCGATTCCACACGTGCCCGGCGGCGTGCAGCCAGCGGGCTTGCCTTCGAGCTGATGCAGGAGGGCCGTGCGCTCCTGTTCGCAATGAAAACAACTGCGCTGGATGAGAACCGCGTTGTAGGCGTCCAGCCCCGGTAGTCCGCCGGTCTGGGCCAGCGCATGCAGCACATCATTCTCGTAAGCCGGCAGGTCCACGACATATCCCGTGCCGCGTTTCGAGCTGACAAACGGTCCCTCGAAGGGCGAGGTGAAGCTGGCCGCTTCCTGGCGCATAACCACCACGTGATACTGCCGCGGATGCAGCAAGGTAACTACGGCCGGCGGCTTGTTCTCCGCCTTGATCAAATCCTTCTTGATATAGAAATTGTAGATCGCCTCCCGAGCTTCCGGGATGCTCATCCCTTGCAGGGACAGAACGCCGGCCCGAGGAAAGTAAGCTGTCCCATCGTCTTCAATTGCGATCGGATAGCCCGCCGACGGAGGTAAGCGCCGTTGGTCGCGAATCTGAAGCGGCGGACTGACATGCACCGGCGTCGGAAACGGCGGCTCATGATCGCCCAAGAATCCCTCGATGTAAACGCCGAGAACGTCCCCGGGCGCCAGGCGGTAATTTGGAGGCGGCGGTTGGCTCAGCATGGTCAAGGGAATTGTCTGTTCGCCATCCTTGCTTGGTGCCAGCAATTCCTCGGGCAAGTGACGGACCGAGACACCGTTCGCGACGGGATTGGTAATGGCTGCGCATCCGCCTGCGAGCGCACAGAGGACGAAAGCCGCCACCAACCATGCCGGCGCGGGCAGCTTGTTTGCTCGGGTCAACTGAAACAGATCGTCAGAGGACTGATGCATGGCTTTTCCCATCGCGTGTCCCGTTGCCGCGGATTGGTCCAGGGTCGGTCGCGCGCGCCTTGCTGCTACGGATTACGGCTCGCGGTCTCGCTGCCGTTGAAGATCATCGGCAGCGGCGTCGTGTCCCTCTTCGGCGCCCCCCCATTGATGATCATCGGCAGCGGCATCGTTGCAGGAAGCGCCGGTGGCGTACTCGGCCGCTGCGACTGGGAGTCTGGTGGAACGGGTGCCCCTTGCGTGCTCGGCCATTTTGGTTGCGGAGCCGGCGGCAGGGTTGCCGGCAAGCCGCTTGGCTGCGAGGGCTGGAGTCGCGCTGATGCCGGAGGCGGCGCTGCTCTCTCCGCAGGCGCGTTTGGTCGTTGGGGTTCTGGTGGCGGCAGCATCGTCGGTACCGGCAGGCGTGACGTCTCGACCGGTTGTGGTGCCGTCTCTACCGGCGTAGGCCGTTCGATGTCGGCCAGCTTGATTTCGATAATTGGCAGAGCCGGCAACGAGTGGGCCTGCTCGGGCGCGGGCGGCGTGAGGGTCAAGACCGGACTGGGACCGCGCAGCGCCGAGGGTCCGGTGATCCAATAACGATAGCCACTCTGCCGGGCCGCCATCGCCCCTTGCCGGAATCCGGCGAACCAGTCCTCGATGGCCTTATAACCCTGCGGCGTTTGATAGCGAACCTTGCGATAGTGCTCTGGCGGCAGCGGCGGCGGCTCCCCATTGCCACCCCGATAGAGGTAATGCGCAAACCCATCCTTGAATCCGCACGCGTAGTCTTCCGAATACGCCCGATGCGGTGCGGAATGCTTGACTTCTTCCCAAGCGGAATCGGCCCACTTCCGGTTGCGAACGCTCTCGCTGAAGTCCTGTGCCGTTTCCTTCACGGTGAAGACAGCCAGGCAGGTTGCATCGGTGGCCAGGCTACAGCCCGAGCCCAGCAAACCGAACGCCATCAGCACGAACCCAATAGTTCTGCGCATCCATGTCACCATGGGGCACAAGGTAATCCGCCGCGCCGAACTGTGCGCGGCCCACGTCCCTCTGGCTGGGCCCAGATCGGAAACTCCGCAACTCGCTGACTACAGTGTGAAGCGGCCGTATAGTCATGCAGGTTGCCTTGTGTCAAGGCGGATTTTGGGGACTTGTCCTGCTCCGGCGAATGGCCGGGCCCACCGATTGTTAAGTTCGCTTACGTCACGGCGGGTCCCTGTAAAGCAACAGAAACACGGAGGGTGCCTGCTCCAGGATTTGCGACGGTTGCCCTTCCTCCCTAATTGATGGATCGCCAGGGGCTTGTGACTGTTCCCGTTCGGCTGGGCAGCCCAGCCTGGCTTCGGCACATCGTTTGCAAAAACCAGACGAACGGAACAGGTCCTTTTGGCCGGTCCTTTTGCCATTCTCCTCGCGGCAAGTGGATCTATACCGGGGCGTAAATGATTCTCCTCTGGTCAAACACACTCCATCCTCTCTTCAGTTAGCGCACGGCCCCTGGGCTGTGACAGGCGGGATTTGCAATCATGAATACGCATCCATCCACGTGCGTTGGTCAGCCATTGTCCCTGAGTGAGCAAGGGTTTGCTGTCTATCAGGAAGTGTGGCAGATCCTCTGCCGCCGCCGAGGCCGGATTTTGCTGGTCATTGTGCTGGCGTTGGCCCTGGCGGCAGGCTATTGCGCTGTGAGCGGGCCCTGGTACGACTCCAGCGCGCAACTGTTGGTGATCAAGAAGAAGCTCGAGACCACGCCCCTCACCGGTCCGGACCATCTTCGCGCCCAAGAAGATTACCTGTCCACGCACATGCTCCTCATCACGAGCCGGCGGGTGATTGCTCGGGCCATCGAGAAAGGGGATCTCCAGAGCCTCGAACAGTTCCAAGAGCACGGCGGACTTCGCCGTGAGCTTTACGATTGGCTAATGGCTTCGATCCTCGGACCGGACCCCGAAAGTCGCCGGGAAGAAAAGCTCGTCACAGATATTATCCATGCGTTGGTGGTCACGCGGGATGCCCAGAAACCAGGCGTCAGCCCTTCGAATGAAGTCCTGAACCTCGCGTTCCGCGGGAAGGTGGCAGCCGATTGTCCCAAGATCCTGGATGCCATCATTGGCAGCTATCAAGATTTCTTGAAGGAAACCTATCGCAATACCAATGCGGAAACGTTGGAATTAATGGAGCAGGCCAGGGTCATGGTCCAGAAGGATCTGGAAGCGAAGGAAGCCGCCTACCAACAATTCCTCGCCGAAACGCCTCCCTTATGGAAAATCCAGGACAAGAGCACGGCTCATCAAGACCGCCTCTTGAAGATCGATGCACGACTGTCCGCTCTGCGCATGCGGAAGGCCGAAATCGAAGCGTCGATTGCCATCATCGACAAAGCAGTCCAAGGTGGTCACAACCCCACCGCCACGGTGATGCGCATGTGTGCGCTTCCCAGCATGGGCGCTGCTAGCATGCCGAACGCGATGTTGAACCCGGATTCTGGATCGGGGCAACCGCCGACCGGATTCTCCCTGGAGGCGGAATTGGTGGGCCTGCAATTGCAACAAGCGAAGCTGCTCACCATCCGTCCCAAGAACCATCCCGGCGTCTTGGCTCTCAACCGACAAATTGAAGCGGTGCGCGGCCTCCTCCTCCCGTCGGCCACAAACCCGAAGGAACCGGCCAAAGACCTGGATCTCGGAGCGATCAAACGGGAATTGCTCAAGCAAGAACTCGAGGATCTGACGGTCGCTGAGCAGGCGATGGCCAAGCTGTTCGACCAGGAGCAGCAGGGGGTGAGTGCCTCCTATCTCCACGAAATCCAGGACGAAGCTCACCGCAAAGGGATCGAGCGGGTTCGGCTCCTCTATGACAGCATTCTCGATCGTCTGAAGGAAACCAGCAGCGTCAAAGAGTTTGGCGGCTACAACACGCAGGTGATCGGACCCGCTCTGCGCGGCGCGTTGGCCGTCAAGAAATACGTACTGATCCTTGGCTTGAGCCTCTTTTGTGGATCGTTCGGCGGATTCGCCTGGGCCTGCTTTCTGGAAATGGTGGCCAAGCGGTGCTCATCGGGTCGATCGGCGGCGTGATGCCCGCCCCGGAAGGCAATCGGTAACGGAGAAGAAGGGAACCTCATCGTGACACAACCCTGGGAACAAGCCATCCGGCTGCTTCGGATCATCCTGGATCTGGCGGTAGCCTGCGCCGCACACTACCTGGCTTTTGTCCTTCGCTTCGAGGGAGCAGTGCCCGCAGAGGAACTCGGCACGTTCGTTCACTCGCTGCCTTGCGTCCTTTTGATCCAATACCTCAGTCTGATGGGATGCAAAATCCCGGAGTCCTCCTGGCAGTACGTCAGCCTCCTGGAAGTTCGCCGCATCTGCCTGGCCCTAATCCTGGCCACCGGCCTGCTCACACTCTTTGCCTGGAGCGGCGATTCCCTGGGCACCATCCTGCCCAACATCAACGCGGTAATCCCTCCGCGTGGCGTGATTGCCCTCGACCTGTTGTTGGGCATGGTCGGATTGATCGGGCTGCGGGTATTCGTTCGCGTCTGGCATGAACGCCGGGAGCGCAATCGACGGTGTTCTAGCCGAACCGTTCCGGTGCCCACCCTCCTCATCGGAGCGGGAAGCGTCGGTGCCGAAGTGATCAAACAGATCGCCGCAGATCCGCAACTGGGCATTCGACCCATCGGTTTTCTGGACGACGATCCGAAGAAATGTGGCATGGTGATTCATGGGACCCGCGTGCTGGGTACGGTCGCCGAGGTGGCCACGCTCGCGCGCCTTCACTCCGCCCAACAAGCACTCATTACGATTGCCCATCCCGCCGGCGAGCATCTCCGCCGCATCGTGGATTTGTGCACGCAGTGCAATCTTCCCACGAAAGTAATCCCAGGCATCCACTGCATCCTCCAAGGGAAATTCAATTTGTCCGTGATGCGCGAAGTGGCCATCGAGGACCTTTTGCATCGGGAACCCGTCGCTCTGGACCTCGATTCAATCGCGGCTTTTGTGAACGCGCGGCGAATCTTGATTACAGGCGCCGGCGGCAGCATCGGCTCGGAGTTGTGTCGGATTGTGGCCCGGTTCGGTCCCGCCAGCCTCGTGCTCGTCGAGCACACCGAGAACAATCTCTTTCATATCCACGGCGAGCTGGGCAACGTCCCCTGCGGCGTCGAGGTGATTCCTTGCTTGGCAGATATTTGCGATCAGGTGCGGATGGAACAGATCTTTGCCAGCTACCGCCCGGAGATGGTCTTGCACGCCGCCGCATACAAGCACGTCCCCATGATCGAATGGAATCCCCGTGAAGCAATCAAGAACAATGTC
The DNA here is from genome assembly GCA_035295665.1 of Gemmataceae bacterium. Classification (GTDB taxonomy): domain Bacteria; phylum Planctomycetota; class Planctomycetia; order Gemmatales; family Gemmataceae; genus DATGIQ01. Next base: position 7,765 of record DATGIQ010000500.1, read on the forward strand.
CTGGGCACAAAGACCATCGCCGATCTGGCGAACCAGTTTGATGTCAGCGAGTTCGTCATGATCTCGACGGACAAGGCCGTCAATCCAACTTCGATCATGGGTGCGTCGAAGCGCATCGCCGAGATTTACATCCAGGCCCTTTCGCAGCGATCGTCCACGCGGTTTGTGGCGGTGCGATTCGGCAATGTTCTCGGGTCGGCCGGCAGCGTGATCCCAACATTCAAGGAGCAAATCGCCCGCGGCGGTCCGGTCACGGTGACCCACCCGGACATGAGGCGTTATTTCATGACGATCCCGGAGGCGTGTCAGCTCGTTTTGCAGGCGGCCACTTTGGGCCAGGGCGGAGAAATCTTCATCCTTGACATGGGAGAGCCCGTCCGAATCGTGGATCTGGCCCGTAATTTGATTGGACTTTCGGGTTTCGCCGACGACGACATCGAGATCCGTTTCACGGGTATCCGGCCTGGCGAACGACTTTTTGAAGAGCTGGCGCTCAAGGACGAGAGCGCCAAAAAGACACGGCATCCCAAGATCTATATCGGCCGGCTTCAACCAGTTGATTGGGAGGACATCAATCGAGACGTCGAGGAGCTGCAGATCCTGGCAGACCACCCGGATGTGATCCAGATGCTCCACAAGATCAAGGAAATTGTTCCTGAATACGAGGGCACCGAAACGGCTTCGCCCCGCCACGCCGCTTGGGTTCGGACCGATCCGCAACAGGAAGCAGCCGGTCTAAATGGAAACGGCACCGTGTCGGAGAATGAGTCGGCCATGAAAGCGCCCCTTTCGCTCAGCAGGGTAAGCCCCAATGGCCCGTTCCCGAACGGCGGCCCGTCCCATTGAGCGGACCGCCTCGGCCGGTCCTTGCCGGCAAATCGTCGTCGACAATTCCACGGGCCGCAGCGGAGAGTTTGAGGAGCGGACAAGACCATGACCCAGCCCATCCAGAGCATGACGAACCGGACCCTGAGCGGACTCTTTTGGATGTCCCTGGCAACGGGTGCGAACGTCGTGTCCCTGTTACTGGTGCTCTTCGTGTTGGCCCGGCTGCTGACGCCGGCCGATTTTGGGTTGGCGGCAGCCGCGCTGATGGTCATTGGTTTCTCGGCCATTTTTGCGGAACTGGGCATTGGGCCAGCCGTGGTTCAGCGACAGGAGCTGCACACCACGCATATGCGGTCGGCGTTTACCGTGGTGTTCGGCATGGGGATCTTGTTCTATGGGCTCAGCTGGCTGGCTGCTCCGGTGATCGCTGGCCTGTTCGGGCTGGACGAGCTTACGCCGATCCTGCGCGTCCTTTCGTTGGTCTTCCCCGTGCAGGGTCTGGGCATCGTGGCGGAATCCCTGTTGCAACGGGAGCTTCGCTTTCGCTGTGTCGCCGGGCTGGACACCGTGGCCGTGGTCCTGGGTTATGGAGGAGTAGGCATTTCGTTGGCCCTCTGTGGCGGCGCCGCCTGGGCCCTGATCGGTGCGCATCTAGCCCAGACTTGCCTTCGGACAATTCTGCTCTTGGTCGTTCGGCCTCATCCCGTCTGGCCGCTTCTGGATCGGCGTGCCTGCAGGGACCTGCTGGGTTTCGGCGGCGGGTTTACGGCCGGGCGCTTCTGCAATTATTTGGCCGGTCAGGGAGAACATCTGGTCCTGGGCTACTGCCTCGGCCCGGTGGCCCTGGGCGTTTACGGACGGGCATATCAGCTCATGGCGGGACCCGCGGTCCTCTTCGGCAATGTCCTGGACCGCGTCCTGTTTCCCGCAATGGTCCATGTCCAGGACCAGCCCCAGCGGCTGGCTGATGCCTATCGTCGCGGCAGCGCCTTGATCGCCCTGGTGATTCTGCCCGTCAGTGCGATCCTGGTTGCGCTGGCACCCGAAGTGATCCAGGTCTTCCTGGGGTCCGAGTGGAGTGCGGTCATCGTCCCCTTACAGATCCTCGGCGTGGGCATGCTGTTTCGAACCAGCTGCAAGATCAGCGATTCCTTGGTCCGGGCTACCGGGGCCGTGCACCGCCGGACGTGGCGGCAAACCGCTTATGCCGCGATGGTGTTGATCGGGGCCTGGATCGGTCAACGGTACGGGGTCGATGGAGTCGCGCTAGCCGTGCTTGGGACCCTGGCCCTCAACTATTTTCTCATGGCCCACCTCAGTCTCCGTCTGGCCGGCATGTCCTGGCGAACGTTCGCCGCCACGCATGTTCCCGGCTTGGCGGTGGCGGCAAGCGTGGGCATGCCGGTGGCTGTTGCAGCGGCGACGCTCCGAGCCTGGGGTTTTGCACCGCAGGTCGTTCTCTTCGTCTCCCTCTTGGCGATGCTGCCCTCGTTCATCGTGGCGATCTGCATGCCGCGGATTTTCCTTGGCCAAGACGGCCTTTGGATGGCCCGGAAGGTGTTCGCATTGATCTTCCGTGCCGGGCAAGCCCCCGCTCCAAAAGAGAACCGGCTCATCCATGGCATCCAGACGGCTGGCTCCTGGGAGCATCATCCGCTGATGCGCCTGATCCGCCGGCTTGCTTCGGAACGAGTTCGCTATTGCCGATGGAAGTCCCATGTGGATTTGCCGCGTCTGCTGAGCGGAGCAGGCGATCTCGATCTTCTGGTAGATCGCCATGATGCCAATACGTTCCTCCGCATCGCCAAGGAACTAGGCTTTCAGCGGGTTGTTCCCTGTTTCGAGCCGGGACAGGTGCAGGAAATCCATCTCTATGGCCTGGATCCGCAGACGGGCGCGTTGCTTCACCTGCACGTGAACTTGTCGGTGGACCCGCGCTTTCCGCGCCTGGACGAGATCATTCTGGAGAACTGTTCGCCGGGAGATAATTCGGGCTTGCTGGAAGAAATGCCCGTTGTGCAGCCACAAGCCGAGTTGATCGTTTTCATATTCCGCACCCTGGGGCAATACGCATCCTGGCGCGAAATTCCGGGCCTGGAGGCAAAGCGGGAAAAGCTCGAAGCCCGGTTGCATGCCCTGTTGGCGGCTGACGCGGAAGGCGGCTGGAGGATTTTGCTTGAACGTTGGCTGCCGGAGGTTTCACCGCGCCTATTTGCCGAGTGCATCGAGACGCTTCAACAACCCACGTCCTGGGTGCGCCGTTATCTTGTCGCTGCCCGGCTCAACAAGCAAACCAGGAAACAAGAAACCGTCTCGCCCTCCCCTTGTCTCCGCCTCTCCTTGTCTCCTTGTCTGCGTTTATGGTGGCGGCTCATGCACGGGCGGGGCAATCCCAAGCAATTGCCGGCCGGAGGTGCCGTGATTGCCATCATCGGTCCCGACGCCTCGGGGAAATCGACCATGGTGGCCGAAACGAGCCGATGGCTTGGCAATGTCTTCCGTATCCACGTTGCCCACTTGGGGAAACCACCGTCTACCTGGTTGACCTGGCTACCCAATCTCGGCCGACGACTGGTGAGCCGGCTTTTTCCGAGGGTGCGAGCGTCACACCAATCGGCGGCAAATGATCGCACCGGCTCCGCAGGACGCGGACTCCTTTATCACCTTCGTGCCGTTTTGCTGGCATGGGACCGTCGGACATTGGCCGTACGTTTGGCCCGCAAGGCCACTCAGGGCTGGATCGTTGTTTGCGATCGTTATCCGTCGGCGGTGGTTGGAGCACCCGACAGCGCCCGCCTCAGGGCGCCGGAGGAGGAAGAGGGACACAGTGGGCTGCACGCCTTGCTAGCCCGGTTGGAGCAGCAATGCTACCGCGCGATTCCTCGTCCCGGCGTTGTTCTTTGGCTGAGCGCTCCGGTGGGCCTTGCCATCAGTCGCAACCAACATCGACAGAAACGGGACAAGGAAGGGGACGACTTCGTGACCCGCAGACACAAGGATTTTTTTGTGCCGGATTTTGGCGGCACGCCGATCCTCTGCGTCGACACCAGCACCTCCCAGGCAGAATCGGTGCAGGCGCTGCGACGGCAAGTGTGGCAGTGGCTGTGCGGCCCCATGCCCCAGAACGGCCTATGGGCGGAAGAGAGTTTCGTGGACAAGGGACAGGCTCCTTTTGCGGCGGATGGATTGAAGGATGAACGAGCGGAATTGCAAAAGCGGTAAGAACACCCTGGTCGTCGAGTTCATCGGCGTAACCGGAGTGGGCAAATCGACGCTCATCGCGGCGACGGTCCAGTTTCTGTCCGCCCAAGGGTATCGTGTTTGCTGTGCCGAGCAAGCCATTCTGGCGTGCTATGGACTAGCCTTTCTCCGCCATGCGAAAGCTCGCTCGGCGCTGATCTTCCTTCTGGCTTTGCCGACATTCGGTCGTTACGTCCTCACGAGGGAAGGGGCGCAGCTCTTGCGGCTTGCGCTTGGCTCGATCGGGCGCGGCATGGGGAGCCTTTGGACGGGGGCCAGTCTGCTCCGGAATTTCATGAAACGGATCGGCTCCCATTTCCTGCTGGAAGGCCTCCGGGGCGAGATGCAGGATTATGACATGGTGATCTGGGACGAGGGAGTGGTGCACTCCGCCCACAACTTATTCGTCCATGCGGGGACCGAGCCGAGAGCGGAAGAGATCGAGGAATTCGGCCGAATTGTGCCGAAGCCCAACCTCCTGATTTGGGTGACGGCGCCCACGGCTCAATTGGCGAACGTGCTCCTTCGACGTGGTCACTCCCGTGTTCACACAACGGCCAGTGCGGCGCGAACGTTTGCAGAGCATGCGCAAATCACTTTTGAAGTGTTGTCCCAGGTCAGGGAGCTGGAAGAGCGCATTTTCCGCGTCGATAACTCGGTCGAGGCCTCAGACGCTGGCAGAGCGACCCTTCATAGCCGAGCCTGCATTATCGGCGCGTTCCTTATCCGCCAACTGCACGGGACTCATACAGTCCTGCCGCGGATACAACGGCCGGCCTCCCTCACAACCCCCAGCGTGCGAATCCGATGAATCGTACCGCCCTACTACCGAATGTTGTTCTGAGGGTCTGGTTCCTGTACCCCCTCCTGGTTCCGTTTTATTTCATGGGCAAGACCCCCATTCCCGGTACAGAGAAAGTCGAAGGGGGCGTACCGCAATTAGCGGATTATTACGTGCTTGGCATCGTGCTCTTGGTATTTGGCGTCCTGCAATTCCGTTTGCACCGGTCGGCGATTCCCGCCATCGCCGCCCTGGCTGGCTTCATCTTGTATACGGCGTTCATCAACCTGGCATGGGCAACGAGCCTGGAAAACTTGTCGCTCCTCAAGAGCACGGCGTACTACACCTATGATGGCCTACTCTTGCTCACCTGCCTCATCCTGTATGCACATTTCAAGGACCGGTTCCTCCGCGTGACCACTCAGGCGGTGGGGACTTCGGTCGTGTTGCAGGCGATCCTATCCCCGCTGGCGCCACAGCAGCTGAACTCCAGGCAGGCGCTATGGTTCAACAACGAAAACCAGCTCGGTTACTTCTGCGTCCTGGCTGCGACCATTTTTGTACTGGGCGCGCGGCGTTTTTCGATTCGGCTCCGCTACCAGACGATCTTCTATGCCGCGTTGACGTACCTGGCTCTCCTGGCTCAATCGCGCGGAGCACTTTTAGGCCTGTTTGCCCTGGCCATCGTGGCCCTCCTTGGTCGTCCGCTGCGGCTTCTGCTTGTATTGGGAGCAGCGGCAGGGGTCTATTTCGTCATCGCCGTGACCCCGCCGATCCTGTCCAAAGCGGAAGAGCGCTACGTCGTGCAGGGAGAATACGATACCCTGGCGACGCGAGGATACGATCGCATCGCCAACTATCCCGAATACCTCTTGTTCGGCGCCGGCGAAGGGGTCTACGAGCGTTTTCGTTCGGAGCTGTATGCCAGCGAGATTCACTCCAGTTATGGAACGCTGCTTTTCTGCTACGGCATCCCCGGGACGTTCCTGTTTACGTTGGCGCTCTTCAGCATTTGCCGCCGCGATCCGGGGATCGCGCTCTACCTGATCCCGGCGTTCGTTCATGGTACCGGCCATCAGGGCCTGCGGTTCGCTTTCTTCTGGGCCATGCTGGCATTCCTTTGCTGCTATGTGGCACGGCCCGAGACGGAAACAGAACCTGAACCTGTGCTCGACAACCCCCGCACCGATCCACAGGACCGGTGCCCCCGATGAGGTCATGATGCAACGGATGATACCAACGACGGAATTGGTCCTCGAGCAGCCGAAGGTGCTCATCATCGGTGGCGATGATGTCCATGCACGCATCGAGTTGATGCAAGGCTTGTCCAGGGATTACAACCTTGCGGCGGCTGGAACAGCCCGGGCATTGTCGCTTCCTTTCGCGCGGAGCGGGTTCCCGTATTTCTATTACCCGCTGCGGCGGGGCGTCGGGCCCTTCTCCGATGTGTACGCAATGGTTTCCTTGTTGCGGCTCTTGAATCAATGGCGGCCCCAGATCGTTCACGCCTTTGACACCAAGCCGGGCGTCTATGGTTGCCTGGCAGCGCGGCTGGCTCGGGTCCCTGTCGTCCTTAGTACCGTTACGGGGCTTGGTTCGCTCTACGGGGAAGAGGGCCTCCGCCCGCAGATCGTTCGTGGAGTCTACGAACAGTTACAGCGCATGGCCTCGCAGCATGCCGATCGGACCATCTTCCAGAACCGAGCCGATCGCGAGGAATTCGTGGGCCGACGCATTGTGCCGGCAGATAAAGCGGCTCTGATCCTTGGTTCGGGTGTGGCAACGGAGCGTCTGCATCCGGAACACGTTACCGCGGCCCGGCGGCGGCAGGTGCGGGCCTCTCTGGGTATCTCAGCCGATGCCTTGCTGGTCAGTATGGTTTCCCGCGTCATCCGCAGCAAGGGCGTGGAGGAGTTCATCGCCGCCGCCCAACACGTACGTCAGCGCCGCCCCGGAACTCAATTTTTGCTCGTTGGTCCGGCCGACCGGGAAAGCGTGGATCGCTTCAGCGACCGTGAACTCACCGAGTTCCGCCGGCATATCCATTGGCCGGGCGCCCGCTCGGATATTCCGCAGATCCTGGCGGCCTCGGACCTGTTCGTGTTGCCGTCGTATTTGCGGGAAGGCATTCCGCGCATCTTGTTGGAAGCGGCGGCAATGGGACTGCCGCTGATCACGACTGCTTCGCCAGGCTGCACGGACGTGGTGGAAGATGGCATCAACGGCTGCTTGGTGCCGCCACGCGATCCGGTGGCCCTGGCCCGGGCCATTGTGCATCTGGTCGATCAGCCCCAGTTGCGGCTGCATTTCGGACAGGCCTCGCGGCAACGGGCCGTCGAACGGTTCGACCTCGGCATCGTGGTCCAGCAGACGCACAAGCTTTACAACCACCTGCTTGCCCGGAAAGCACCCCGGATGGGTTGCACGGTTGACCGGGTCTCGTTGGCTCCCTGAGGTTAATGACGAATGGCGACTGTCCTCCAAGAGACTGCTTCACAACCGTCCGCCCCGAGGAATTCACAGGGGAGAGCAATCGTTCGGCGGGCTGGCTTTCCGGCCACCAAACGGCTCCTGGACATTGCCGTTGCCAGCGTCGCGCTGCTCGTAGCGGGGCCGCTCATTCTGATCGCTGCGATCCTGGTCAAGCTCACTACCCGTGGGCCGGCTTTTTATCGGGCCAAGCGAGCCGGCCTATGGGGACAGCCATTCATCATGTTCAAGCTCCGCACGATGCGCACCGGCACCGATAGCCCCGACCGAAAGATCACGGCCGACGAAGATGATCGCGTGACACCCGTGGGTTGGTGGCTACGCAAGTTCAAAATTGATGAGGTACCGCAGTTCTGGAACGTGCTGCGCGGGGACATGGCCATCGTCGGGCCCCGGCCAGAAGACTGGGACATTGTTGAGCGCTATTACACGGCCGAGCAGCGACGGTCCCTCGACGTTCGGCCGGGGATCGCCTCGCCGGTGGACGTGAACTGGTATCCGGATTTGACGTATCACGACCCGGCCCCACCAGGAGTGCCGATGCAGGAACATTATCTGCAGCGTCATCTCCCCGTGCAGGTTGCGGAGGCAATTCGGTATGTGGAGCGACAATCGCTGTGGCTCGACGCCGAAGTGATCCTGCGAATGATTTTCTGCGTCCTCGTACGTTCGTGGCTGCCGTCTGTCAAGCAACTCCCGGTGGTACGCCCCGAGTCTTCGCAGGGCGTGGTTGCAACAACGGCGAATTCTCGCACGCCCTGCGAAGACTCGGGGCGTGCTCCCCTTCCTTCGAGGGAGAAGTAACGTGCTAACTTGCGTGATCAGCCAGCCGCGTTTCTTTCCCGGGCTGCACTATCTACACCGGATGATGGTGGCCGACGTCTTCGTGATCTTTGACTCGGTGCAATTCAATCCGCGTCACGAAGAAAACCGCGCCAAGCTCAAATCGATCCGCGGGAGCGAATGGCTTACCGTACCCATGCGGCGCGTGAGTCGGGAACAGCTCATTCAAGACACCCGCGTGGATAACCACCAGCCTTGGCCGCACAAGGCGTGGCAGACGATTCAGCACCTTTACGGCAAGGCGCCTCACTTTGCCGCACACGCCCCGGGGATTCACAAAGTCATCGAGACGCCCTGGGAAACCCTGACCGAACTCGACCGCGCCTCGTGGGAGCCAGCCCTGCGGCTCTTGGGAATCAGCTGTCGCTTCGTCTGCGCATCGGAGCTACCGGTATCCGGCAAAGGTCCCCGGCTGCTGCTGGATATCTGCAAATACGTGGGGGCGGATACGTACGTCTCCGGCATGTTTGGACGCGAGTATCTTGATCCCGAGGAATTTGCCCGCGAAGGGATCGGCGTGCACTTTCATCACTACGAGTACCCCGTTTACCCACAGCGGCACGATGGTTTTATTCCGTACCTGAGCTATCTCGATGTGCTCTTCAATACCGGACTGGAGCGCGATTTTGTCCTGGCCGGCGGCCGGACAGTCTCCTGCTGCGAGGAAGGAGTTGGGTCATGATTTCCACAGAACCCCAAGGCGGCATCCTCTGCATTGCCGCTCATCCCGACGATGAAGTGCTGGGCTGCGGCGGCGTGTTGGCGATGCACGCCCGCAATGGCGATCCGGTCACGATCGTGATTGCCTGCGAAGGGGAATCGCTCCGCTACGGACCGGGCGGAGTTGGACAAGATTCCCATATTCGCCGGGCTGCCGAGCACCTGGGCTGCACCTCGGTGCGCCATCTGCGTTTTCCGGACCAGGCCCTGGATACGATTCGGCTGACCGAGATCATCGCGCCGCTGGAACAGATTGTTCGCCAACAGCAGCCGCGCACCGTCTATTGCCAGTACGGCGGCGACGTCAACCGCGATCACCAGCTTCTCTTCCAGGCCATCCTGGTCGCGACCCGGCCGACGGAAACGTACATCGATGCTGTGTACGCCTTTGATACGGCCAGCAGCACCGAGTGGGCTTATCCGCGCACGTTCATCCCCGATACGTGGATCGATATTTCGGCAACGCTGGATGCCAAGCTGGCGGCTATGGCCTGCTACCAAAGTGAGCTCCGTCCGTATCCGCATCCACGATCACTGCAAGCTTTGGAGTACCGAGCACGGGCCCTGGGCAATCAAGTTTGCCTGGAGGCAGCCGAGGTCTTCATGACCGTCCGCAAAGTGAACCGCGTCGGCCCAATGAACGGCCAGCGATCCCTGGCCAATGGCTTGCGACAATGCCAACCCAGTCCGCCCACAAATTCCGTTTGCGTTTGACGTGATGGTGATCCGAGCACACAAGGGAATCCTTATTACGACGAAATCGAGGTCCACCATGGTGAAGTTCGCCCAGCCGCAACCGATTGCGTGTAAGAAAATTCCTTTCTTCCGTCCCTCGATCACCGAGGCGGAGATTGCCGAAGTCGTGGGCTGCCTCCGTTCCGGCTGGCTCACGACCGGTCCGCTGACGCGCCGTTTCGAGGAAGAATTCGCCCAGGCAGTCGGAGCCCGGCATGCGGTCGCCGTGAATTCCTGCACGGCGGCATTGCACCTGGCCGTCGAGGCGCTCGGACTTCGGCCGGGTCAGGCGGTCTTGGTTCCGACCATGACCTTTGCCGCCACAGCAGAAATCGTTCGCTATCAGGGTGCGGTGCCAATCTTGGTGGACTGCGACCCGATCACCCAAAACATCGACCTGGTTGATGCGGCCCATAAAGTCGAGATGTTGCGGGCCGGCCGGCTCCCCGGGGCGCCGGCCAACCTGGAACTGGTGGGCATCATCCCGGTCCATGTCAGCGGATTGATGTTGGACATGGACGCAGTCCAAGCATTTGCTCGCCAACACCAGTTGTGGGTGGTCGAAGATGCAGCCCATGCGTTCCCGGCGGCCTGGCGTCCGGCTCGGGATAAACCCTGGCAGCGTTGCGGGGAAGGCACGGCCACGGTCACCTGTTTCTCGTTCTACGCCAACAAAACGATCACGACCGGAGAAGGAGGCATGGCCGTGACCGAGGACGCGGACCTGACCGCCCGCATCCGGCAAATGTCGCTGCATGGGTTGTCCCGTGACGCCTGGAGTCGCTACGCCCAGGGAGGGAGCTGGGATTACCAGATAGTGGCACCCGGTTACAAGTACAACCTGACGGATGTGGCTTCCGCCCTCGGTATCCACCAATTGCAGCGTGCCGAACCGATGCGCCGCCGCCGCGAAGCGCTTGCCCAAGCTTATCGGGATGCGTTAGGCGGCCTGGAGGAGCTGGAATTGCCGCCGAATCCGCCGAATCGCCTCCACTCCTGGCATCTGTTGCCGGTTCGTCTCCGTCTGGAGCGGTTGGGCGTCGATCGTAACACCTTCATGCGGGCGCTGAACGAGCATGGCATCAGCTGCTCCGTTCATTGGCGCCCGCTCCACCTGCACCCGTATTACCGGGAGCAGTTTGGTTGGCAGCCGGAGTTGCTGCCGGTTGCCAGTCGCGAATGGCCGCGGCTGATCAGCCTGCCCCTCTTCCCCGATATGCAGGACGAGGAACGCGATCACGTCATCGACGTGGTCCGCCACCTGTGTCAACGCTTTCAATCGGTGCCGAGCGCTTGCAACTAAATGGTACGGAGCCCCAACCAACCACGGCCTCATGATCATCACCCAGAACCGGAGTACCTATCATGTTTCAATATCTGTCCCAATTGGTCCGTCAGCGCCGTTGTATCCCAGCCGTCCGCCGACGGCGTTCCGTGCGGCTAACAATTGACGCATTGGAGGAGCGTTGGGCGCCGGCCGTGCTCACCGTCAATAGCCTGGCCGACAACACATCCCAGGACAGCGTCCTCACGTTGCGCGAGGCCATCCAGGTCGTGGACGGAACGCTGGGCCGGTCCCTCAGCGCAAAGGAACAGGCGCAGATCACCGGTGCCCTGGGGACCAACGACACGATCCAGTTCAATTTGCCCACCGGCCCCCAGACGATTAGGCTGACGAACGGCGCCCTGTCGATCACCAAGCCGGTGACCGTCTCCGGTCCAGGAAGCAATAGCCTGACGATCAACGGCAATAACCATGATCGCGTTTTTGTGATTGGTCGAATTTTTTCGCAAAATCTTAGCCTGGGTGTGGCGATCAGCGGTCTGACCATTTCCGGCGGCAACCAGACGTATGGCGGCGGGCTGCTCAACTTCGGCACGCTGACTGTGAGCAATGCCACATTCGCCAACAACACGGCCGGAGCCAGCGGCGGCGGCGGCATCTACAACGATGGTGCCCTGACCGCCAATGGTTGTACCTTCTCGGGCAACGCCGTCTCGAATTTGGGAGCAGGAGCTGGCGTCGACAACATTAGCGCTGGAACGGCAACGCTCACAAACTGCACCTTTACGGGCAACACCGCCAATGGCAGTGGCTCCAATGCGAGCTCCGGCGGAGGCATCGCCAACTCCGGCACCATGACGGTGAGCAACAGTACGTTCACGGGCAACAAGGCCGCTTCCAATGGCGGCGGTATCTACAACAATGGCGTCCTAACCGTCAATAACAGCACGTTCCTGAACAACACGGCCTCGTCGGATGGCGGCGGGATCCGCAGTAGCTCGACCCTGATGGTGAATGGCTCTACGTTTGCAGGGAACAGCACCGTTTCCGAAGGTGGCGGCATCGATAGTACCGGTTCGGCCAAGTTGATCGTGAATAACAGCACCATTGCAAACAATACGGCTGGATCGAGAGGAGGCGCCCTCAAGATCCAGGGCACGACCTCCGTTGTCACCAACAGCACGATCACCGGGAACCGCGTCACGACGGGCTCCAGTGGCTTCTTCGGCGGCGGTCTTTATGACACCAGCCCAGTGGTGTTGCACAACACGATCGTGGCGGGCAATGTGCAGGGACTGGCTCCGGGAACAACCGCCAACGATATTTACGGCAGCGTGGATTCCTCCAGCTCGTTCAATCTGATCGGCACGGGGGGGAGTGGCGGGCTGGTCAACGGGGTTAATCACAATCAAGTTGGCATCAGCAATCCCGGCCTAGGGACACTGGCCAATAACGGCGGGCCCACGCTGACGGTCGCTCTCTTGCCCGGCAGTCTCGCCATCGATCAGGGCAGCAATGCCTTTGTCAGCTCCGGTGAAACCGATCAACGCGGCCTCGCCCGGGTAGTGAATGGCACCGTGGATCTCGGTGCCGTGGAAATCCAAACGACTTCTGTGCCGCCTAGCGATCAATCGGCCACGGTCAACACGGCCACGCCGGTCATGCTCGGCTCCTTCACCGATGCCGATAGTGCGGCCGGTCCGTGGACGGTGAACGTCAATTGGGGCGACGGTAGCACTCCCACGGCCTTCACGACGACCACGCAAGGATCGTTGGGTGCTCAGTCCCATTCGTACCAGTCGGCCGGCACGGCAACGGTGATTGTGACGGTGACAGATGTCAACCACGACTCCAGCACGGCAGGCTTCCACGTCAGCGTCGGGACCGCTGTCCAAACCGCCGCCAGCTTCGTGGTGACAGGATTCCCCACGCCCATAACGGCAGGCGTAGCCGGCATGTTTACCGTCACCGCCAAGGACAGCTCGGGCAACCCCGTCCCCGGATACACGGGAACCGTGCATTTCACCAGCAGCGATCCCCATGCCCAGCTGCCGGCTGACTACATGTTCACCAGCACTGACAAAGGTAGCCACTCATTCAGCGCGACTTTGAAGACGACGGGCACTCAGTCCGTGACCGTCACGGACACGGGCAAGGCCACGCTCACCGGGACGCAGTCAGGAATCACGGTCAACCCCGCCAGCGGCCCGGCGGTCCTCACCGTCAACAGCTTGGCTGACAACACGACCCCCGACAATTTCTTGACGCTGCGCGAAGCGATCGAGCTCGAAGATGGCACGCTGGGGCGTGCTCTGACACCGGGAGAACAGGCACAGGTTTTTGGGACCCTCGGGAACACGGACACCATCCAGTTCAGCCTGCCTGCCGGCGCCCAGACCATTACGCTCACCAGCGGCGCCCTCTCCATTACGCATCCGGTGACGATCCTCGGTCCCGGCGCTGCTAGCCTGACGATCAACGGCAACAACCTGGACCGGGTCTTCGTGATTGGTCAGATCTTTTCACAGAACCTGAGTCTCAGTGTGGCGATCAGCGGTCTGACCATTTCCGGCGGCAACCAGGCGTATGGCGGCGGGCTGCTCAACTTCGGCACGCTGACCGTGAGCAATGCCACATTCGCCAACAACACGGCCGGAGCCAGCGGCGGCGGCGGCATCTACAACGATGGTGCCCTGACCGCCAATGGTTGTACCTTCTCGGGCAACACCGTCTCCAGCCTGGGCGCCGGCGGCGGACTCGAAAACCTCAGTTCCGGAACCGTCACGCTCACAAACTGTACCTTTACGGGCAACACCGCCAACGGCAGTGGCTCCAATGCCAGCTCGGGGGCCGGTCTCGCCAACTCCGGCGTCATGACCGTGAGCAACAGCACGTTCACCGCCAATACGGCGGCCTCGGACGGTGGGGCCATCTACAATGATGGCAATTTGATCATGAGCATGAGTAGCCTGATTAACAACATTGCCCTTTCCGATGGAGGGGGCATCCGCAGTGGCGGGACTCTAACGCTTCAGACCAGTACCTTTGCCGGCAATTCGGCAGCCTCCGTCGGCGGCGGTCTGGATAGTTCGGACACGACCTTGCTGGTGACCAACTGTACCTTTGCCAACAATACGGCAGTCTCCATGGGCGGAGCCATGGAGACAGACCCCGGCACCGGAGCCGCCTCGCTGATCAATGACACCCTCACCGGCAATCGCGTGACCGTCGGCTCCGGGGGTATCTTCGGTGGTGGGTTGTACAGCGGCCGGCCCACAGCCTTGCACAACACCATCGTGGCCGGCAACTTCCAAGGCCCGGCTTCCAGCACGACGCCCAGTGACGTCGCTGGAACGCTGGATTCGTCCAGCTCGTTCAATCTGATCGGCACGGGAGGCAGCGGCGGGCTCGTGAACGGGGTTAATAACAATCAAGTTGGCATCAGCAATCCCGGCTTAGGGACACTGGCCAATAACGGCGGACCCACGCTGACGGTCGCTCTCTTGGCCGGCAGTCCCGCCATCGATCAGGGCAGCAATGCCTTTGTCAGCTCCGGCGAAACCGATCAACGCGGGTTTTCGCGCATTGTGAATGGCACCGTGGATCTGGGTGCATTCGAACTCCAGTGACATCGCATTGACACCTTTTGCCGCTTGCCGCTCATGCCGTTTCCCAACCGGAAGCCACGGAGCGGCAAGCGGCCCATCGCTCTTTGAAACCATCTCTTAACACTTCCACCTCACGCTGTTAACGAATGGAAGCGCTCCGATGCATCGTTTTTTGTATTGGCAAAAATTTATGCTCGGAGAAAACGGTCGTAATTTCTTTTGCTCTTCCACGTTGCGCAGGAGCCCGCCTCCGGGTCCGATTGCGGAAGCTAGCTTGGGAACAGCGTTTGCAATAATGCATGAGTTCATGCAGATTTCTTGATGGTACGGAAAAGGCTGGAGACTCGCAAAACTTGCAACGTCGCAATATTCCGCGAAGCTCGAATGTACGGCAATGCCGATAGTAGACGCACACCAACAATAGACACCTGTGATCCATTCTCGGAGTTCGGCACCATGGAGCCTATCGAATCCACCCCGTTGCTGCGCGACCTGGTTCGTATGGCAGCTCGCCACAAAGGGAAGATGGCCCTCTTCGTTTTTCTCATCATGGGAACAGTGACGGCGTACGTGCTCCTCTGTCCTCGGGCCTACCGTTCTCAGGCCAAGCTCTTGGTCCGCTTGGGGCGTGAAAACGTAACTCTCGATCCGACCGCCACCGTCGGCCAAGCGCCGGTCGTGGCCGTTCCCCAATCGCGCGAAAATGAGATCAATAGCGCGGTCGAAATCCTCAATAGCCGTGTGCTTCTGGAGAAAGTTGTGGATGCAGTCGGTCCTCGAGCAATCCTCGATGGCCGGGAGTCGGCTGCTCTAGACACGAAGGAAGTTCCAGCCGATGAATCTTCGGAGGAGCGCTACCGCGCCATCACGCGGCTCACCAAACGGCTCAACGTCGAACCGGCAAAAAAGTCGAATGTGATCCTGGTCTCCTACGATGGACCGACTCCAGAGATAGCCCAGACGGTTGTATCGAAGCTAATTGGTTACTATCTCGAACGCTACATCCAGCTCAATCGCACTCCGGGGGCACAGCAATTCTTCGCCGAGCAAACGGCCCGGCAACACAGCGAACTCGCTCGGTCGGAAGAAGCGTTGCGGGATTTCAAAAATGCAACGGGGCTACTCGTACCGGAAGCGCAGCGGCAGGTTCTCGTGACTCGAATGGGACGATTGGAAGACGACCTGCTGCAAACCACGGGTGCCTTGGCCGCCGCCGAAGCGGAGGTTCAGATGCTTCGGGAAAAACTGCGCGGACTATCCCCAACCCAGATCACGGCTCGGATCAAAGGAATCCGGAACGAGGCCGCCGACTCCATGCGTGGGCAGCTCTACGCCTTGCAGTTACGCGAGATGGAAGCCAGCCAAAAACATCCCGCCGGGCATCCGGAGCTCCAGCGACTGCACCAGGCCACGGCCGCGGCCAAGGAAGTCCTGAGCCGAGAAGAGCAAGAACGGGAACAGTCCCAGGAGGGTCCGAACCGTGTCTACGAGGAGACCCAGATCGCTTTGCTCAAGGAGGAGCCGGCGCTCGCTTCCCTGCGGGCCAGAGTCAATTCGCTGCGGACACAGCTCGATGCACAGCGGGCCGAGCTTAAGACTCTCAACGAGAACACGCTTCGGATTGCCCGGCTGGAGCGAGAGCTTGGGCTCCAAGAAACGCACTACCGCAAATATGCCGAAAACCTCGAACAAGCCCAGATCGACCATGCTCTAGAAGTCGAACGGATCTCGAACATCAGTGTCGTGCAGCCGGCCACCTACGAAGTGGAGCCCGTGCAGCCGCGGATACTTTTGAGCTTCGGTGTGGGCGCCGTGTTAGCTGCGCTGGCCTGTCTTGGTTTGCTGGTGCATGGCGAACGACGCAATCCAATCCTGGTCCTCAGCGGTTCGCGTACGCACACGATTTCTGAGCGAGAAGGAGCCAACGGCAAGGAAGCACAAACCAGCTTGGCAAAACCAGCGTTCGCTGCTCCCCTGGCAGGAGGAACCCCATGAATTGACCGGCCGTCGACCGACTCGCGATGGCTCGCAACATCCCCACCGATTGACAGCGTAGGCTGCGCTATTTGGTTCCGGAACTCCGGACTGTGTCTCCTCCCTTGTCGGATCTGCGAAGCATGTTGTTTACAAGAGTAGTTCATGGCGTACGCAAACTGGCGGGACGATGGTCTGAAGACGGCTTGCAATGGTTGCATCCAGCGGTGGAGTTGCGCCGTATCCTGGAACGGGAGCGGGCGCGGGCCGATCGCACCGGGGACAACCTGTCGCTGCTGACGTTGGTCCCCCCCCACGCGGAGGAAGCCTCTGCCACCTGGACGTTCTTGGCCAAGGTCCTCAAGGCGCGTTTGCGCACCACCGACGAAGCGGGTTGGCTGGACAGCAACTGCCGGATTGGCGTCGTGCTACCGAATACAGCCGGACCAGGGGCCTGGAAGCTGGCCGACGATGTCTGCCACGAATACGTGGGCGGTCTTGCGCCGCCCGTCTGTACGGTTTATTCGTATCCGTCCAGCCGGCGGATCAACGGCGTAGAGCGGTCGCCAGACCAAGTTGACTCACCGCGACCCGCCCTCGAGCTTGAAGCGTTTTTTGTCCACCGCATGCCTGCCTGGAAGCGGCTTCTCGATGTGGCCGGGGCACTGGTTGGCCTGTTCGCATTGCTGCCGGTGCTGGCGATCATAGCTATTGCCGTCAAGCTCTCCTCACCAGGACCGGTGTTGTTTCGACAGCAGCGGAGTGGCCGCGGCGGCCAACCGT
>DATGIQ010000501.1:0-4481 GCA_035295665.1 Gemmataceae bacterium
TCTCTTCAAGGACAAGCGCTTTGAAGGGACGCTGGAGGATTTGCTTGCCGCGGGGCAAGACAAACGATTAGGCGGTCTCGTCCAGGGGCAGCGTTTTCAGGGCCTTATGTTGATCAATCCCAACGAGAAAGCGGCGGATTCGCTGCAGCAGGAAGTGATCGTGCAGCGCGGCCGCACGGTCACCGGAACAGTGGTCGGGCCCGACGGCAAGCCTCTGGCCGGCGCGATGATCAATGACCACCCGGTGGCGGGTGCCGCTATGGGTAAGCCGCCCCTGGCGACCGCTTCCTTCCGGTTGACGAACCTCAACCCCCGGAGCCCACAACGCAAGTATTTTGAGCACAAGGAGAAAGGACTCGGGTTGAGCCTGGTGATCCGCGGCGATGAGGCGGAGCCACTCACCGTTCGCCTCCAGCCGTACGGCTCCGTGGCCGGCCGCATTCTCGATCAAGAGGGCAAGCCGGTTACGGATGTGCTCCTTAGGATCTTCCCGACCAACGCGGAAACTCATTTCCTCCGGGGCAAGACTGATGGAGAAGGACGGTTTCGCATTGAATGCCTGCCGGTGGGAGATACTTACCGATTAGGCTCCCCTATCGGCCACAAGATCCTCATCGGGAACGGCCGGACCGTGTCCTTCCCCGGTTTTGAGGTCGAGCCCGGCAAGGTCAAAGACCTCGGTGATGCCAAGGTGTCCAGTGATTGATTGGCCGCGCGTGGTCCCGGCGCCGCCGGCGGAACGGCTTCACCCCGGCTGCCGGGCGGCCCCACTCCGGCAGAATGTGGATGAGGCTTCGGAGGACTGTGAAGATGTCCATGAGGATACACAACGAGGTGAGTGGGTCTTGGGACGCCTACAAGCCCAGCACGCAAGTCCCCTGGACCCTGCGTCATGTCGTCCACTTGCACCGACGGGCTGGCTTCGCTGCCACCTGGGACGAGCTCCAGCGGGATCTCTCCGATGGCCCCGGCCCCAGTATCGACCGCATTCTCGCCGGCAAGTCGCGGCTGCGGGTGCCTGATGACTTCGCTGGCACGGCCGACCTGCTTGCCGGCGAGGCACTCCGCGCGGTGGACACGGGGCGCCTGAAGGCGTGGTGGGTCTACCGCATGTTGTGGGGCCCTGACCCGCTCGGCGAGAAACTTACGCTCGTGTGGCACAACCATTTCGCCACTAGCAACGCCAAGATCGGCTACCCGACCGCCATGTGGCGGCAGAATCAACTGTTCCGCAAGTACGGGCGCGGCCCATTCGGAGAACTCCTCAAGGCCGTCGTCCACGACCCGGCTCTGCTGCTCTGGCTTGACGCGCCCGTCAACCGCAAGGGCCGGCCTAACGAGAACCTGGCCCGCGAAGTGATGGAGCTGTTCACGCTTGGCATCGGCAACTACAGCGAGCGGGACGTCAAGGAGGCAGCCCGCGCCTTGACGGGTTGGGACGTCGTGCACGATAGCTTCCGTGAATCCGCCAGCGACCACGACTTGGGCGAGAAGACTATCCTGGGCCACACCGGGCGCTGGAAGGGAGACGACCTGGTCCGCATCCTACTAGAGCACCCCGCGACCGCCCGGCGTCTTGCCTGGCGACTCTGCCAGATGCTGATGGGCGAGGATGCCGTGGATGAGGTGGCACTGGACGCGCTCGCTACCGGGTTGCGCACGCACGATCTCGACATTGGCTGGGGCGCGGAAACCATCCTCCGCTCCCAGGCCTTCTTCGATGCCAAGAACATGGGCAACCGCATCCTGGGACCTGTCGAGTATGCGCTGGGCAGCGCCCATGCCCTGGAGTACTTCGACCCGCCCCCCAGCGGGCTTGTCCTTGCCGAATGGACCGCTCGGCTGGGGCAGGATCTGTTCTACCCGCCGAACGTTGGCGGGTGGCCCGGCGGCCGTCACTGGCTGTCGCCCCGGGCGATCATTGGCCGGGCCAACTTTGCAGCGGCCCTCGTCGAGGGCAATCTGTCTCGACCCGCCGCCACACTCGATTGGGCAGCGCTCGCTTTGCGCCACGGCAAAGCCCGCGACCTGGACAGCCTCATTACGTTCTATGGGCAGCTGCTTACCGGCACGCCTCCCAGTTCGGGATGCCGCAAGCGGTTGCAGGCGGTAGTGGGACCCAAAGCCGGCGCGGAGCCGAAGGCGGCAGCCCGGGCGGTGGCCTTGCTCCTGGCGTCCCCTGAAATGCAGCTTACCTAAGATCCCGGAGGTTTTCGCATGCTCTCGCGACGCGCGTTTCTTCGATCTGGCGTCCAGACTTCCGCGCTCATCGCTCTGGCGCCGACAGTGCCGGCGTTCCTGACGCACACGGCCCGGGCGGCCCCGGCCGAGCGGGACGGCCGGGTCCTGGTCGCGATCCAACTGGAGGGGGGAAACGACGGCATCAACACCGTGGTGCCGTTCAAGGACGAGGGCTACGCCAAACACCGCCATACGCTTCGCCTACCCACCGACCAACTCCTGAAGATCAACGGGGAAGTCGGACTCCACCCGGCAATGGCCGATGCCGCCAGGCTGCTGGAGAACGGCTGGTTGGCTGTCGTGCAAGGAGTCGGTTACCCGAACCCGTCGCGCTCGCACTTCCGGTCTAAGGAAATCTGGGAGAGCGCCCGTGTCGACCGGCGCGAGGGCAGCCGAAAGAATGAGGCCGCAGTGGATACCGGTTGGCTCGGCTTGGCACTCGACGATGGAGCCCGGCCCGCCGACAAGGCACCCGATGCCGTTTTCGTCGGCACCGAAGATCTGCCGCTGGCTTTGTGGGGCCGCCGCGCCGTGGCCTCCTCCCTGGCCAGGC
The DNA here is from genome assembly GCA_035295665.1 of Gemmataceae bacterium. Lineage (GTDB taxonomy): Bacteria > Planctomycetota > Planctomycetia > Gemmatales > Gemmataceae > DATGIQ01. The sequence goes on from DATGIQ010000501.1 coordinate 2,795, forward strand.
CGGAGGATTACTTTCTCGCCTTGCAAGGCCAGGCGAACCCGGCCGGGGTGGCTGCGGCGAACGGCAGCGACCTGGCCGCCTTCGTCACGCGGCATACGCTCGATGCCTACGCGACCTGCGGGCAGATGGCGGATGTGCTCCGCGCCAAGGGCCGCGGCGCCGGCTACCCAGCGACCGAGTTGGCCGGCCGGCTCGAAGTGATTGCCCGGCTGCTGAAGGGGGATGTGGGCACGCGAGTCTTTTACACCACGCAGGCATGGTATGATACCCACGCGGCCCAGTCGCCCGAACACGGGAGGCTCCTGGGTGAGTTCTCGGGTGCGCTGCGTGCCTTCCTGGACGATCTGGCGGCAGCGAAACTGGCGGACCGTGTAGCCGTGCTGGTTTTTAGCGAGTTCGGCCGGCGTGTAAGGGAAAATGGCTCGCAGGGCACCGACCACGGCACGGCCGGTCCTGTCTTCGTGGCCGGCCCTGGGGTCAGGACTGGCCTGGTCGGCAAAATGCCCAGCCTGCTGGACCTGGAAGACGGCGACCTGAAGATGGGGCTCGATTTTCGACAGGTCTACGCCACTGTGCTTGAGGACTGGCTGGGGCTGCCGAGCCAGACAGCCCTAGCTGCGACGTTCAAGCGCCTGCCCCTGTTCCGTACCTGACGCCGTTGCCGGACTGCGCTTCCGAGAGCCAGCCTTCTGAGGGGCGCGGCGGCAGCCCGGCTTGCCGCGGCCCGCTCCCTTTCTTCTCCACCTCAGACACGTTCCACTTCAGAAACGTCGTTGCCGAGTAGAAGGGTTTTGGTCCTTCACCGTACGTGCGCACATTTTGGCTTGGCCGGGCATTATTAGGGTAGAGCGTACAGCGCTAGCCGGCGGCGATGACCTGCAGGAGAGGGCACCTGATGATGGCTAGCAGTTTGGTTCTCGTGGCCGTCGTTGCTTTGGAAAGCTCTGTCGATCATCGTCCTCCCCGAGTCAATCCGGGAATAAAGTATCCGCCCCACCTTTGACTCGTCTTTATTAAGGTAGGAGGACCGACACGTGTTCGGCGAGGACCTGCATGGCAGTCACACCGGCGAATAGCATCCTTGCGTTCATACGCAGCTTGGCGACGACGGAGGCGAACCGGCACGCGCCGGACAGGGAACTGCTCCGGAGATTTGTAGTTGAGCACGATCAGCTCGCCTTCGCCACGCTGGTCCAGCGGCATGGCCCGATGATCTTGTCACTTTGCCGCCGGCTCCTGGGCAACTGGCACGATGCCGAGGATGTCTTCCAAGCCACGTTCCTTGTGCTTGCTCGCAAGTCCGGGGTGCGAGTGTGGCACGATTCCATCGGGAACTGGCTCTACTTGGTGGCGTACCGCCTGGCCCGCAGGGCCCAGGACGGGGCTGTCCGGCGGAGCGCTCTGGAAAGCCGGGCGGTAGCGCGTGAGCAAGCAGATCCCGACGCCGAAATCACCTGGCGCGAATTGCAAGGGGTGCTCGATGAAGAACTGACCCGGCTGCCCTTGAAGTACCGCGAGCCAATTGTGCACTGCTGCCTGGAGGGCGCGACGCGCGATGAGGCGGCCCGGCAACTTGGTTGGCCACTGGGCACCCTGAAGAAACGTCTTGAGCGCGGGCGCGAAATGCTTCGCAGCCGGCTCGCGCGCCGAGGGATCACCTTGTCGGCAGCGCTTCTTACGCCCTTGG
>DATGIQ010000502.1:0-5173 GCA_035295665.1 Gemmataceae bacterium
ATTCGGCAAGGGATTACCCGCGCCCTGGCTGACCATGCTCGGACGGTACGAGTTCCATGCCATCAGGTCGGGATGCTGGCAGCTATCGAGCGCGTCCGCGGTGAGTTGACCGTCAAGCTCGGCCGCGAACCAACCGTCGAGGAGATCGCCGCGATTTTGGGGGTCACGCCAGAGGAAACGCGCTCTTTGCGGATCGTCGGTCGACATCCCGTGAGCTTGCATGAGCCCCTGGGTGGAGACGGCGAGCGGGCCCTGGAGGATTTCCTGAGCGATGCCGATGCCGCCAGCCACCCCGGCCGTGCCGTGGATCAGCATCTTCTGAAAGAACGGCTCGGTGAGGTACTTCGTTCTCTGACGCCGCGGGAACGGGAGGTAATTGAGCTACGTTTTGGCCTGCGTGACGGCCATCCGCGCACGCTGGATGAGGTGGCCCGCACCTACGGAATCACCCGGGAACGGATCCGTCAGATCGAGGCTCGGGGCCTGCTGAAGCTCCGGCAACCCAACCGCAGCCGTCGCCTGGTCGAGTTTGCCGAAGCGCAGCCTTGATTGTCCATCCGGCTGCCATTGCATAAGACCATCACCGACTTGCCATTCCAAGCTTTTTTGCTGGCATTCTGCGCGCTGCTGCGGTAAACCATTGTTCATGAAGAACGCTGCGAGCTTTATCGGATTGGACGTCGGCGGCACCTCCATGAAAGCGGGGGTAGTCACCGACGAAGGCCAAACACTGAGCGCGGTTTCCCTGCCGACGGAGGCCGGACGGGGCCAGGCGTTTGGCTTGGAGCGGATGTGTGAGACGATTCGCTTGGCCATCTCCGAGGCAGGACTTCGGACCGATCAAATTGCCGCCATCGGCGTAGCCACCCCGGGGACGATGGATATCCCGGCCGGATTGATTCTCGATCCTCCCAACTTGCACCCTTGGCAGAATGTGCCGGTGCGGCAGTATGTCCAGGATGCCTTCCAAACGCCGACCGCATTTCAAAACGATGCCAATGCCGCGGCCTTCGGCGAGTACTGGATCGGAGCTGGTAAGGATGCGCACAGCATGGTCCTGTACACGCTTGGCACCGGCGTGGGCGGCGGGATCATCATCGGCGACCTGGTGGTGGAAGGGGAGCACAGTCACGGTGCCGAGCTGGGACACATGAAGATCGAAATCACGAACCCGCGGCAGTGCGGCTGCGGCCGCTGGGGATGCCTGGAAGCATACGCCAGTGCCACCGCCGTCGTGAAGCGGGCTCGGGAAGCCTTGGCTCGGGATGGCGAGAATTCGACGCTGGGGCCGCTCTTGGGAAAGGAAGCGGAACTCACGGCAAAAGCGATCTTCGCCGCCGCCGCCGCAGGGGATCGGTTGGCGCAGCAGATTGTTGGGGAAACCGCCTTTTACCTGGCGGTGGGGGCGACCAATTTGATGCACACCATTGATCCGGACATGGTAGTTTTTGGCGGCGGCATGATCGCGGCCGGCGAATCGTTCCTGCAACAGATACGCCAGCACGTCCACCAGCTTGCCTTCCCGGTGCCGGCCGAGCGGACGCAGATTCGCTACGCCCAATTGGGCAGCGATGCAGGTTTCATCGGGGCCGCGGGGTGTGCCCGACAATTGTTGCGGGCCATTCGCTAAGGGGCCATTTTTGCTAAGATAGCGAGTGCACCGCAGAGGGAGCATCAACCTGGAAACTGTGAACCAATGCCATGACTGACCCGGACCGTAGTCGTCAACGCGAACATTGGCAAGCCATCGCCGAACAGCTCGGACTTGCGCCGGACCCAAGCCAGCCCTGCGCCGCACCTGCCGAATCCGACTTGCGATCGCAGATGCCCGAAGAAGAGCCGGTCGCCGAAGTGTCCGCGCCGGCGGTTGAGCGCGAACCCCCCTCGGAACCACCGCCGCCCCGCCGTGGCCGCCGCGGTCGGTCGGATCCAGCGGAGAAGCAACCCGTGTCGCGGGAAAGACCGAATTCGATGGCACGCGCGGAGGTTGCGGCGCGCGAGTCGGCTGCCACGACAGGCCAATCCGAGGAAGAAGGGACCCGACGCGGCAGAAAACGCCGCTCCGGAAGATCGGCCGCTCCAGCCGAGAACCGGCCGCGTGCCTCCGAGGCCGCCGCGGAGATCAGCGACGAGGCGGAGGCCCCGAACGAGCCGGCCGCTCATCCCAAGCGCCGTGGCCGAGGCCGAAACCGTTCGAAAAAGGCCGAAACCGAAAAGCCTCGCCCGGTGCGGGGGGAGAACAAGGAGCCGGCCGCCGAGTCCGTCGCACCGCCGGGCGCGGAAAAGGAAGACGAAGAACTGGATGACGTGCGCAGCCTGTCCAATTGGAATGTGCCTTCCTGGAACGAACTGATTGCTTCGCTGTATCGCCCCGAACGCTGAGGGGAGAAAGGTTCAAGGCCGGAGAAACGACTGCCATGGCCGATGCGATCATTGAGCGAGTCGGTGAAGATGAATTGTCGACCATTGCCGATCTCTACAACCAGATCTTTCGGCCGCCCCGCGATATTGACTCGTTCCACCGCCGGTTTCGTGGACGGTATAACGTCCTGCAACTCGTCGCCCGGATTGGCGATCACAACGTCGGCTTTTTCATCGGTTTCGAGCTGAAGCCGAGCGTGTTCTTCGCTTGGTTTTACGGCGTCTTGCCCGACTTCCGCCGTCAGGGCATCGCTTCGCAGCTGATGGAAGCCGTCCATAGCTGGGCCCAGCAAAACGAATACGAATCCATTCGCTTCGAGTGCCACAATCAGCACCGCGCGATGCTCCATTTGGCCATCGCGCTTCAGTATGACATCGTCGGTATGCGCTGGGATCCCGATCGCGGAGACAATTTGGTGATCTTTGAGAAGGTGCTGAGCGGCTAACCGAGTGCCGCGCCTCCCGTTTTGCCATTACGGCAAGGTGATAAAATTCTGCAGGAGCTGCGGCCCTTCTGCCGTCAGAAAACTCTCCGGATGGAACTGGACGCCGTGGAGCGGCCAGGCGCGGTGTCGAACGCCCATGACCTCATTCTCTTCGGTCCAGGCGCTGACCACAAAATCGGGATGCGTGAAGGATTCCCGCCCAATGACTAGGCTGTGATAGCGCGTGGCCTCAAACGGGTTCGATAAACCGCGAAAGACGCCCTGGCCATCGTGATGGATCCACGACGTTTTTCCATGCATGATTCGGTAATTCCGCTGGATCTGGCCCCCAAAAACTTGGCCGATGCACTGATGGCCAAGGCACACGCCCAGAATCGGTACGGCAGGACCGTAGCGCTCAATCACCTGGTTGGAGATTCCTGCCTCGCGCGGGGTACACGGTCCGGGCGAAATGATAATGTGCGTTGGTTTCAACTCCTCGATTTGCGGGAGCGTGATCTTGTCGTTGCGGTAGACTTGGACATCGATGTTGGGGTCCAGCTCGCCTAGCCGTTGCACGAGGTTGTAGGTGAAGGAATCGTAGTTGTCGATGAGCAGAATCATATTGTTGGTCCGCGACCATCCGTGTGCGGCAGAGGCCCCGAACTAGCCTTGCTTCTCCGGAATGGGCTGGGCGCTGTTGACCTTGGGATCAAACTTGCTCTTTGCTTCATTGGCATCGAGCTTGGTCAGGTAGTCCGTCGAAATATCGTACCAGCCGCCGTCCTGAAAGTCGATCACGGCCTTGTTATTATGGTTCACGGTGACGACGCGCCCGACAATTCCGGCAAACCGCTTTAGCTCGGGACGCTCGGGATTAACCGTTACAAATTGATCCGTCCATTCGCGTTGGAGTGCGTCGTGGACCGGCTGTGGATTCATGTTGGATCTCTCCCTTCGGACTTCAGGTATTCTCGGGACGCGAGGGTCGAACGGCCAGGCTTCAGCCGGATTCGCCCAACGCCTGTCCGACGCCGGGAGCCGGCTCGAAATCGAGCCGCTTGACGAATTTGCAAGCCTCCTCGGCTCCCTGCTCGCGGTTCATACTGCAGTCTTTCCACTCGACAGATAACGGCCCTTGATAATTGGCGGCGTGCAGCGCTCGGATCAGTCCTTCCCAGTCGATGCCGCCTCGGCCGGGGGCCCGAAAATCCCAACCGCGCCGGGCATCGCCATGTGGCAAATAGGAGTTCAGGAGGCCGCTGCGGCCATTTAACGTGAGCGCAGCATCCTTGACATGCACATGGTAAATGCGTTCCGGAAACCGGCGTATAAACTCCACCGGATCCACGCCTTGCCAAAGAAAATGGCTCGGATCGAGCGTGAAACCAAACTCCTCCCGGCCATCGAGCGCATCCAGGGACATCTCAGCGGTGTACAAATCGAATGCCATCTGCCCAGGATGAATCTCGGCGGCAAACCGGACACCACACTCGCGACACACATCCAAGATGGGATGCCATTGAGCGGCGAACTCCTGATACCCGTCTGCGATCACGGAAGCCGTTGGTCTAGGATAGCCGGCGACATAGGACCACAAGGGCGAACCCGTGAAGCCGCTCACCACCGTGACTCCCAATTCTTGCGCAGCCCGGACCGTGGCCATCACCTCTTCGACAGCCCGTTGGCGAACACCGCTCGGGTCGCCATCGCCCCAAACGTAGTCTGGTAGCAATTGCTGATGCCGGCCGTCAACGCGGTCACACACCGCCTGGCCCACTTGATGGCAGCTCAGAACTGGCAAGCTGAGGTCGGCCCGGGTGAGTAAGTCGAGTTTTTGTTGGCAATATCCCTGCTCGCTGACGGCGCGCTGCACCTCGAAATGGTCGCCCCAGCATGCCAATTCCAAACCTTGATATCCCCACTCGCCCGCTTGCCGGACCAGCTCTTCCAGTGGAAGATCCGTCCATTGCTGGCTGAACAGGATCACGGGGCGGGCCATCTGCGTTTCCTCCGGCTTACGAGCTGGCCGTCCCCCCCGCTGGAATGTTGCCGTCGCCCGGGTTGGCGGCCGACTCCTCCGGTACGGAAGAGGAGGCGGACCCAGGCGAGCTCGGGGCCGCGGTCGTCCGTACCAAAGAAGGTGCTTCGACCATCTGGAGCGTGTTCGGCGCGGCTGGTGCCGCCGGCGTGGCCGGGGGAGCAGCCGCCGGCGCAGTGTAAGTATCTTCCGATTCCTCTTCTTCCAGGTAAACTTCATCGAGTTCCGTGTCGTCCACCTTGCGGCGCATCAACAAGTAAATGATCGTGCTGGCACTCCAGAAGTA
>DATGIQ010000503.1:0-30927 GCA_035295665.1 Gemmataceae bacterium
CGTGATCCGGCCCGTCTGGGTGCTACTGCTTACCTTTTCGGTGGTCCTCGTGGGAACCTTTGACCGGGCCGGGTTGCTCTCCTTCTTGTCCGTTTACGCAGTCTGCTTTTTTTTCCGCCCCGGGCATCGCTCCTTGTGGCACATGCTGGCAATGACGATTTGCGGTCTGGTGTTGTTTGCAGCATCCAACGTGCACGTGCCGATGCCGGCCAGAGATCGAGAGGTCTCCTTTGATCAGCTGGTTGCCAATGTGACGAGCACCGTCGCCTCGTCCAATTCGGTCGACCTCGACGGCACGAAAGAATGGCGTTTAGCGTGGTGGCGCGACATCCTCGAGTACACCCTCGACGGGAAATACTTCTGGGACGGCAAGGGATTCGGAATCAATTTAGCGGATGAGGACGGTTACCAGGTCGAGGAGGACTCCAGCCTGCGTGATCCGCACAATGGCCACCTGAACATGCTGGCTCGCGCAGGGGTGATCGGATTCATGCTCTGGGTGCTCGTGCAGCTTAGCTGGCTGTGCAGCCTCCTGGCGTGCTTCCTTCGAAGTCACCTGCAAGGGGAGAGACGCTGGAACAGTGTCTTCCTGTTCTTGCTGGCGTACTGGATGGCGTTCATGATCAACACGACGTTTGATGTTTTTCTCGAAGGCCCGATGGGCGGGATTTGGTTCTGGACGGTTTTCGGCGTTGGCTTGGCGGCAGCGTGGCTGTACAGGCATGAGCCGGAGGTGCTCGATTGTTTGGCATGGGAGCCGAGTTAAGGGCTGTCCGGGGGAGATGGACCATGAGGGCAGCGGCAACCATCACGACGAGCTGGGACGACGGTCATCCCCTGGATTTCCGCGTGGCCGAGCTGCTAGCAAAACACGGCCTGCGCGGCAGCTTCTATGTGCCGAGGACCGCGCCGACGGGCACCATGACAGCCGCCCAGGTTCGTGAGCTGAGCGGTTCGTTCGAGCTCGGTGCCCACACGGTGCACCATGTCGATCTCACCCGCGTTACACCGGAGAACGCTAGGCAAGAGATCGTGGATGCCAAGGCCTGGCTCGAAGACAGTACGGGGCGGCCATGCTCGATGTTCTGCCCGCCATTGGGCAGGTATTCCGTCCGGCATCTGGAAATGATTCGCCAAGCTGGCTTTGGCGGACTGCGCAGCGTGGAACTGCTGTCGCTTGACCGGCCGCGGCTCCAAGGCGGCCTTCGAGTCCTGCCGACCACGCTCCAGGCTCACCCGCACGGTTTCGCGGTCTATGCCCGGAACGTGATCAAACGCCGGGCGTGGCGGAATCTCTGGTTGTACGTTTGCCACGGCCGCAGCAGAGACTGGCCCACGTTGGTCCGGTCGTTGCTGCGGCAGACCCTCCAGCGCGGCGGGGTATTCCACCTGTGGGGCCATTCGTGGGAGCTGGAAGCAACAGGCCAATGGCAACGGCTGGAGGAAGTCCTGGGCTTTCTCCGTCAATGGACTCACCAAGCGACAGCGCTGAGCAATGGACAGGTTTGTGGGTTGATCCCTTCGCGGGATGAAGCGCCGGAACTGGATACGTCCGTTGTTCGGTGTCCGTGACAGGCAAGAGTCGTTTCCGGACGAGGGAGCAAGGGTTTGGGACCATGAAAGTACTCGTTGTGCACAACTTCTACAAGCAGCCTGGTGGAGAGGACCAGTGCGTGGCCGACGAGCTTGCTCTGCTGAAAGCCCGCGGGCATGAGGTGATTCCGTACAGCGTGCACAATGATTCGATCGATGGAATGGGCCGCCTGAACCTGGCCGCCCGGACGATTTGGAGTCGGACGGCCTATGATGCGGTTCGCGCACTGATCCGCGCCCATCGACCCCAGATCGCCCATTTTCACAACACGTTTCCGCTAATCTCGCCGGCTGCTTACTATGCGGCTCGCGCAGAAGGCGTTGGCGTGGTCCAGACCCTGCATAACTTCCGCCTCCTGTGTCCCAACGCGCTCTTTTTCCGCAACGGCCGGGTCTGCGAAGAGTGTCTCGGACGCTCCTTTTCCTGGCCAGGCATTGCGCATCGGTGCTATCGGGGCAGCCGCATCGCGAGTGCGGCTACCGCAGCCATGACGGCGGTACATCGCCGGCTCGGTACCTGGCGTGACGCCGTGGATGTGTATATCGCATTGACCCAATTTAGCCGGCAGAAATTTATCGCAGGCGGCCTCCCGCCGCAAAAGCTCGTCATCAAACCGAACTTTGTCCATCCCGATCCGCTCTCTGCTTGCGCCTTATGCTCGGAAACGACAGATGGACGCAGAGGGCAAGCGGAGAGGGAATACGGGATCTTTGTGGGCCGGCTGTCGGAGGAGAAGGGACTCCAGACACTCTTGGCGGCCTGGAAAAAGGTGCGCCCGCTTCTGCCTCTCAAGATCGTGGGCGACGGCCCCTTGGCAACGTTGGTCAAGGAAGCGGCCGCGGAGGATCCGCGGATTGAGTGGTTGGGGCGGAAATCGCTTGACCAGGTCCTTGCGCTGATCGGTGAGGCAAGCTTTCTGATTGTTCCTTCCCACTGTTACGAAACGTTTGGCCGGGTCGTGATTGAAGCATTTGCCTTGGGGACGCCGGTGATTGCTTCCAACTTGGGGGCAATGGCAGAGTTGGTAGAGGATGGCGCGACCGGGTTGCGCTTCGAACCGGGCAATCCCATCGACCTGGCCACAAAAATTGAGCATCTGGTAACCGCGTCCCAGCAGCGGGCGCAAATGCGCCAGGCTGCTCGCCAGGCCTACGAACGGCATTACACGGCGGAGACCAATTACCGCTTGTTGCTGGCCATCTATGAACGGATCCTCAACGGGAAACCGCGGATAGAGAGCGAATCCGAACGAGGATTGATCACGTGCGGAGCGACATGATGAACCGTAACCGAACCCGGAGAATGGGCATGAGTGACGATTTGATCCTGGTAGCGGGTGCAGGGGGTTTCATCGGCGGCCACCTGGTAGCCGACTTGCTGCGCCGAGGGCACACAAAGATCCGGGCTGTGGACCTGAAGCCCGCCGCAGAATGGTATCAGGTCTTCGACCAAGTAGAGAATGTGCAGGCCGACCTCCGCGAGAAGGAGAGTTGTTTGCAAGCCTGCCGCGGAGCCACCTTGGTCTTGAACCTCGCCGCCGACATGGGAGGCATGGGCTTTATTGAGAATAACAAGGCGCTGTGCATGCTGTCGGTGCTCATCAACACGCATCTGCTCATGGCGGCCAAGGAAATGGGTGTGAGCCGCTATTTCTTTGCCAGCTCCGCCTGTGTTTACAACGCCGACAAGCAGCGCATGACCAATGTCGTCCCGCTCCGGGAAGAGGACGCGTACCCGGCGATGGCGGAGGATGGCTACGGCTGGGAGAAGCTGTTCTCGGAACGCATGTGCCGCCATTTTACGGAGGACTTTGGGCTGAGGACGCGCTGCGCCCGCTTCCACAATGTGTACGGTCCCCAGGGCACCTGGGAAGGAGGCCGGGAAAAGGCGCCCGCCGCCATTTGCCGCAAGGTCATCCAGGCCAAATTGAGCGGCAAACACGAGATCGAGATTTGGGGCGATGGCAACCAAACCCGCAGTTTCATGTACATCGACGACTGTATCCACGGCATCGACCGGATCCTGCACAGCAACATCGAGGAGCCGATCAACCTTGGTTCGAGCGAGCTGGTGACGATTAACGGCTTGGTCGATCTCGTTGAGGAAATTGCCGGCGTTCGGCTGAAACGCACGTACAACCTCGCTGCTCCCAAGGGAGTGAATGGCCGGAACAGCGACAATACCAAAATCCTGCACTATCTCGGCTGGGAGCCAAGCACACGTTTGATGGATGGATTGAGGAAGACTTATGCGTGGATTCACGACGAGTACACGGCCAAGTACGGCAGCAGCGTCAGCGCCGCAGCCCAGCCATCGCCATGGGCGGGCTTGAGCGCACACGCGGCACCCGCGCACTAACCAACGAGGAAATGACGCCAGCTCGCAAGCGGCAACTTTACCATGTTCCGTATCGAAGGCACCGCAATGACAGGAACGCCCAGGCCGATTCCCGACGTGCTTGACGTGGTCGTACGGTCGGCCGACCGTGCCCCGACACCGATTAGTTGGCCACCGAAGGTCGCGTTATTTGGCATCGGTGTCAGTGTGACCGACTACGCGGAGGCGACGGCGACCATTCTCCAGGCTGCCCGACAAGGCCTGGGAGGAGTGGTGAGCTGCCATGCCGTGCACGCGATTGTCACGGCCAGCGGCGACGCGTCCTTGGGCGTCAAAGTCAACACGTTTGAGCTGCTTTGCCCCGATGGCCAACCGGTGCGCTGGGCGGTGAACCTACTCCACGGTACGCAGCTTTCGGATCGGGTCTATGGCCCGGAGCTCATGCTTCGCCTGTGCCGTAGGGCGGCCGAAACGGGTGTTTCCGTCTATCTCTACGGCGGCGACCCAGTCGTGGCCGAACGACTGGAGGCCAACCTTCTCCACCTGTACCCGAAGCTGCACATTGCGGGTTGTGAGGCGCCTCCGTTCCGCCCACTGCAACTGGAGGAAGACCGGGCCGTTGTCGAACGGATCAACCGCAGTGGTGCCGGGTTGGTGTTTATCGGGCTGGGCTGCCCCAAGCAGGACCTCTTTGCCTACGAACACCGAAACTCGCTCCAAGCGGTTCAGGTGTGCGTGGGCGCAGCTTTCGATTTCCATGCGGGCGTCAAGAAGATGGCCCCCCGGTGGATGCAGCGTCACGGGCTGGAATGGCTCTATCGGGTGAGCCAGGAGCCGGGACGGCTTTGGCGACGGTACCTCATTACCAACAGCCTCTTCCTCATGAAACTGGGGATGGCACTGATTCGGTCCGTCGTTCGTGGTTCGTAGTCTGTCGCCGGCTGCCATGGACTGCGGATTGGCATTTACGGTTTCGCCTGGAGTGTAACTCATGGCCATGACTTCGCGAGGCAGCTTGTCCTCACCGACCCCTCGCCTGGCAACCGAGTCGCCCTGCGCAACCACAGATCCGATCGCCACTCTCCATGCCTGGAACAGAACACGGACTGATTATCCCAAGGATGGGTGCATTCCGCAGCTATTTGAGGCCCAAGTGGAACGGACACCGGATGCGGTCGCCGCGGTTTGTCAGGACCACGAGCTGAGTTACCGAGAATTAAACCGCCGCGCCAATCAGCTGGCCCATTATTTGCGCGAACTGGGCGTTGGGCCGGAGGTTCCCGTCGGCATCTGCGTGGCGCGATCGCTTCAATTGGCCGTGGCGGTCCTTGGAGTACTCAAGGCGGGCGGTGCCTATGTACCGCTGGACGCAGCTTATCCCGATGATCGGTTGGCGTTCATGTTGGCCGACACTTCCGGTCCTGTTCTGTTGACACAGAAGCCGCTGTTGGCGCGGCTGCCGGCATCGACAGCCAGGGTCGTTTGCCTCGACACCGACGAAGCCGTGATCGGCCGCAAGGCGATGACTAATCCAGTCCGCTCAGGCACGGCAGAAAGTCTGGCGTATGTGATTTATACATCGGGTTCGACAGGGAAGCCCAAGGGCATCGCTATGGAGCATCGCCCGCTCGTCAACCTCCTCTGCTGGCAAATGCGTCATTCCCGACTGCCCCCGGAAGCCCGCACGCTTCAGTTCGCTCCGTTGAGCTTCGATGTTTCCTTCCAGGAGATGTTTTCGACGTGGTGTGCCGGGGGGACGCTCCTGATGATTCCCGAGGGACTCCGCCGCGACCCGGCGGGGCTTGTTCGCTTCCTCGCCCACCGAGCGGTGCAACGAGTGTTTATGCCGTTTGTCGCCCTTCAGCAAATCGCCGATGCCGCGCATGGCGAAGGTCCTGTTCTCCAGGCCCTCCGGGAAGTCATCACGGCGGGGGAGCAACTGAAGATCACCCCGACGATCATCCGCTTCTTTGAGGAACACCCAGACTGCACCCTGCAAAACCAATACGGTCCGTCCGAAAGCCATGTGGTAACCGCATACACCCTCACCGGCCGACCGAGCGACTGGGCAACGCTGCCTCCCATCGGGGCACCGATCGCCAATACGGAAATCTATCTACTCAATGCTCGCCGCGAATTGGTGCTTCCCGGCGAAACGGGGGAGTTGTATATCGGCGGCGACTGCCTGGCCCGCGGCTACTGGAATCGGCCGGAGCTCACGAGCGAACGGTTCCTGGTCAATCCATTCCGCAGCCAAACGCCTTCGCCCGCCGGGGAAGGAGAGGGGAGCAAGAGGGGAGAGCGTCTCTACCGCACCGGCGATCTGGCTCGCTACTTGCCCGATGGCAACCTCGAGTTCCTGGGACGGCTGGACCACCAAGTGAAAATCCGGGGATTTCGGATTGAGCTAGGTGAAATTGAAGCGGTGTTGTGCCAGCATCCGGCCATTCACGCCGCCGCGGTCCTTCGGCGAGAAGATACACCGGGCCAGGTGCGGCTGGTTGCGTATTTGGTGACCGAGAAGAAGCATGCCCCTTCCATGAGTGCGGTGCGCCGGTTTGTGCGCGAAAGATTGCCGGAGTACATGGTTCCGTCGGCACTGGTTGTTCTCGAGTCGCTCCCCTTGACGCCCAGCGGCAAGGTCGATCTACAGGCGCTCCCCCCTCCGGGACAGGAGCGCCCCCTCTTGGATCAGCCCTTTGTCGAGGCGCGCACCGAACTGGAACGGCAATTGAAACAGATTTGGGGGGAGATCTTGCGGATTCGACCCATTGGGGTGCGTGATCCGTTCTCTGAACTGGGAGGAGACTCCCTCCAGGCAGCGCACCTGTTCCTCCAAGTTCAAAAAACCATTGGCAAGATCCTTCCTCTTTGGCCGCCGCTTCAAGAGATGACAATCGAGCACCTCGCCGACCTGCTGACGCGGCCCACGCTGGAGGCGTCCGGATCTGCCCTGGTCGAGATCCGTTCCGGTGGAGTTCGGCCGCCGTTTTTCTTGGTACACGGCATTGGTGGAGAGCTGATCAGCTACAGCCATCTCGTGCGATTTCTGGGTCCGGAGCAGCCGGTTTATGGATTCCAACAATTGCCATCGGAACTGGGTGCTGTGGACGAACCGCGCTCCGTAGAAGTGATGGCCGCCTCATACATCGAAGAGATGCTGGCCATGCATTTCCAGGAACCGTTTCTTTTGGGGGGCTATTCGTTTGGAGGAGTGGTGGCTTTCGAGATGGCTCAGCAGCTCATGGCAAAGGGATACGAGGTGGGCCTTTTGGCCATTCTCGATGAGAGCTTTCCCGACATGGACGAGAAAGGCTCATGGAGTGCCCGTTGGCTCGGTGGGTTTGCGCAAAATCTCCCCTTCTGGCTATGGGATGAATTCCTCCCAAGGACCCCACGCCAGCACTATGCCCGCATCCTGAGAATAGCTCGGCGGTTCAAACAACGGATCGCAACCCTGTTCGGCCACTCGCCGGCGAATGCATTGGAAGAAGATGTCAGCGAGCTGTTCGTCGTGTCTCGCTTATCCGAGGGCTTTCGCGTCCTCTGTGAGGCGAATTACCGGGCCTTGAAAAACTATCGGGCCCAGGTCTACCCAGGCAAAATCACTCTCTTCCGAGGCCGCACGCAACCGCTGTTGGCCCGGCACCGACCAGACCTGGGCTGGGGCGGCATTGCCGCCGGCGGATTGGCCATCCAGATCATCCCCGGTACTCATGGTAGCATCCTCAAGGAACCCCATGTGAAGGTCCTGGCGGATAGGCTCAGAGCGGTGCTGGGCGGGAATTGAGAGCTGCTTGGGAATCATTTAAACCATACAACGGGGCCTCCGCACGGCTCTTGTGCCGCCGTTTCCATCCCATCAAGCCAATCGCGGCAACGCTGAGCAACAGAAACGTAGAAGGTTCCGGTACGCGATTACCGTGCCTTCGAGTTAGGTTGGCTCGTACCGTTCTCCAGTTCCTTGCCTGCCCCGGTACGATGAGGATGCACCTCGGATCAAGCCTCTCACCGAGCAACTCCTCCACGTTCACTCAATTTTGGGGACATCCGCATGGCTTTTGTGCCTTCCAGTTGTCCCGGATGTCAAGAGCGCGATCGCCGCATCGCCGAACTGGAAGCGGAGCTTCAGCGCCTCCGCCCGATGAAACCGGCTGGCGCGTGGGTCGCCAGAACGCTTGGCCGTGGGTGTTCAGCAGTAAGGCTGCCACCATCTATGTCGTGCGTACGGGCAAGGGCGCACGCGGCCACCAGGTCCCCGAAGATATCCTCGGCCCCGACTTCGATGGCTACCTCGTGGTCAGTGGCCTAAAAAGCTACGATGTCCTGGAAGTCGCCAAGGACCGTTGCAATGGGCATCTGCTACGCCGCTGCAAAGAGCTTCACGACACGGTCACGACCCAGGAATAGCCCCAGGTCGCGGCCTTGAGCAGCCTGCTCCAGGAAGCCATCGAGCTGGCCCGCCGGCGCGACGAACTCACGCCCACAGGCTACAGCCGCCGCGTGCAGGAGATCGAGAACCGCCTGGATGACTGGCTCGCTGCCAACCTGCGGCAACCGAGTCTGGGTCCTGAATTGAACCGCCTGGACGACCATGTGCGGGCGCATCACGGCGAGTGGTTGGTGTTCCTGCACGAGGCTGAGGTACCGCCCACCAACAATCATCCCGAGCACATGCTCCGGCCAGCGGTCATCACCCGCTTCCACCACCAGACGGTCGCCCAATGGACGCAAAGCATTGCGCCGTATGCCGAACGCATTCGCGTACGATAGTTTTTCTTCCGAGGAATGACCCCCAGCAAGGTCAACGTTTTTGGACATGGCCCACCAACCTCGGCAGGTCAGTGAATCGCAAACCATGTTGATTGTACCACCGAGCTAAACCGCTTCCCTTAACGCCTGTGTCGATTTCCTTGGATTTTGGCGGCCCACCTGTTCCGGATTTTGGCGCATGTTCGTCTGAGAAGGCTCTTCACTCCGAGACGAGTCGCGGTGCAGACGGCAACGCAACCGGTTGCGCGTCCACGAGAACCGGCAGTAAAGGAGGAAGGGCAAAGTCGTTGGTCATGGTTTCTTTCCCCGCAGCTGTGCCAAAATCCATGCAAGAAAAGCCGCCAGAATGCATGCAAAGTGACACACTGGGCCAGCGAAGGCTCGACCATCATGCGTGCAGGCACAGAATAATTCCCTTTGCTACCAATCAGGCTGCAATCTCGTCAAGGGCCACTTGATGACGACGCAGGCCATTATTCATCAACAGGTTATATTCGTCCCTGAGACGGCCCCGGTGGTTCACGCAAAGATGGTAAGGCATCCTTCCTAAGAATTTTTCCCTCGCAGCGGTCACATTTTGCCATTGATTACAGGTAGGATCTTAGGAGCTTTGGAGGATTGTGATGAATGAGGTTGCCCCGGATTCCGCGGAGACCCAACGCCTGCTCGAAGAGGCCCGTAGCGGAGATCCCCAAGCCTTTAATCGCTTGTTCGGCCGCCATCGGTCCTCGCTACGCGAGGTCATTGAAATACGCATGGACCCGAGACTGCGGGCACGCGTAGATCCTTCTGACGTCGTCCAAGAGACGCAGATGGAGGCCTTCCGCCGCCTGGCGGATTACCTGGAGCGCCGCCCCATGCCGTTTCGCCTGTGGC
Source organism: Gemmataceae bacterium (assembly GCA_035295665.1). Classification (GTDB taxonomy): domain Bacteria; phylum Planctomycetota; class Planctomycetia; order Gemmatales; family Gemmataceae; genus DATGIQ01. Next base: position 9,581 of record DATGIQ010000503.1, read on the forward strand.
TGAGGAAGACCGCCCAGGAGCGGCTACACATGCTGCACCGACAACACGTCCAGGCGGCTCGGCGCGCCACGGGGCGGGAAGTGCCTTTGCCGGACCGGTCCTCGCTGGTGCTCGCTGAAAGATTGCTGGCCTCCGGTTCGGCTGCCGCTGAGCACCTCGGCCGGGAGGAGCTGGCGCGCCGGTTGCGCCAGGCCCTGGATCAGCTGGGGGAGACAGATCGTGAGGTCCTGCTCATGCGCAACTTCGAGAACTTATCGTATCAGGAGATCAGCCACCTCCTGGACATTGATGCGGCCACGGCCCGGAAGCGCCACGGCCGGGCGTTGATTCGCCTGTACAAGATCCTGTCCGAAGGTGGAGTCACGGAGTCGAACCTATGAGCGAAGCTGCTGCGGTTGATCACGGCTTGGTGGAATCGTTAGTAGCTCAGGTCACGGACGACTTCATGGAACGACTCAGCGCTGGCGAGCAACCGAACATCGAAGACTATGCGGACCGTTATCCCCAGATCGCCCCTGTTCTGCGTCAAGTCCTCCCAGCGCTGGAACTACTGCGTGTCGCCGTGCCGAATTCTCTCGCACCGCCCGGAGCAGCGGCCTCTTCGCCTGAGCTAGCGGGCACTCTGGGCGATTTTCGCCTGCTCCGCGAGATCGGCCGCGGCGGCATGGGCATCGTCTATGAGGCCGAGCAGATCTCCCTGGGCCGGCGCGTGGCCTTGAAGGTGTTGCCCTTTGCCGCAACCATGGATCCCAAGCACCTGCAACGCTTCAAAAACGAGGCCCAAGCAGCGGCGCAGTTACACCACACGAATATCGTGCCGGTCTTTGGCGTCGGCTGCGAGCGCGGCGTGCACTACTACGCCATGCAATTCATCGAGGGGCAAACACTGGCCGCCGTGATTGCCGAGCTGCGCCAGCACACTGGTCTGGAGCAGAGTGATCCGCGTCATCCGCTGTCCGAAGTGGCCAGCGATTTGGTTTCGGGCGGTTTAGCCCCCGTGAAGCGCGCTACGAGCAATGGCCCTCCCGCCACGCCTTACGAAGCGCCGACGCCCGCGTCTGCTCCTCTCGGCCAGACCGTCGTGGGTGCCGATCTTCGGACCGACAGTTCGATCAAGAGCAGGGCCTATTTCCGCTCCGTCGCAGATCTGGGACTCCAGGCAGCCGAGGCGTTAGAACATGCCCACCAGCTCGGGGTCGTCCACCGCGATATCAAACCGGCGAACCTGCTCGTGGATGTGCGCGGCAATCTGTGGATCACCGACTTCGGCCTCGCTCATTTCCAGAGCAATCCGGGGCTGACACTCAGCGGCGATTTAATGGGCACGATTCGCTACATGAGCCCGGAGCAGGCCATGGCCAGGCGGGTACTCATCGATCACCGTACCGACCTCTACTCGCTGGGCGTGACCCTCTACGAGCTGTTAACGCTGGAGCCGGCCTTCGCGGGTAACGACCGGCAAGAGCTGCTGCGGCGGATTGCCTCCGAAGAACCGCACTTGCCCCGTCGGCTGAACAAGCCGATTCCCGCGGAGCTGGAGACCATTGTCCTGAAGGCGATGGAGAAGAACCCGGCCGAGCGTTACACCACGGCCCAGGAGCTGGCCGACGACCTGGGCCGCTTCTTGGAAGATAAGCCAATCCGGGCCAAGCGGCCCACGCTCGCGCAGCGAGCAGCGAAGTGGTCCCGGCGGCACCGATCCGTGGTAGCATCAGCGGGAATCCTGGTACTGTTGAGCCTCATCGGGCTGATGGCCAGCACGGTGTTGATCTGGCGCGAGAAGGAACAAACCAGGGCCGCGCTAGCCGATGCCAAGGCCAACGCCCAGACCGCGGATGCTAATTACCAGCGCGCCCAGGAGAATCTCAACACCGCGTACAGGATTTTAGACGAAATCTACCTGGATACGACCGAGAAGCGCCTCCCCCAGCAGACGGTTATAACGCGGGAAGACCGCCAGTTCTTGGACAAAGCGTTAACCTTCTATGAACATTTTGCCCATCAGAATAGTAACGATCCGAACGTACGCCAGAAGACCGCGGAGGGTTACCTGCGTGTGGGAACGATCAAGGAAAGGCTGGGGCAAGGGGCACAGGCCGAGGCAGCCAATCGTCAGGCTTTGTCCGTCGCTACCAAGCTCGTTGCCGAGTTCCCCGACCGACCCGATTATCGGCAGTGCCTGGCGCGCAGCTACTGTAGCCTCGGCGGTATGGACGGAACTGATCAAGTCCGCCTCGGGCGCCTTCCCGAAGTGGAGCGGGCTTATGCGGAAGCCTTGCGAATCCTGGAACAGCTGGTCACTGAATTCCCCGCGAACCTTGACTACCAGCACGACCTAGGTTTGACCTACTTCTGGCTTGGTTTCTGGCGCCTCATGTGTTCATGGCAGAGCAGAGCTGTGCCCGATCCGGAAGAACCTATCCGCCGGGCTCTCGCGATCCGGGATAAGTTGGTGAAGGAAAAGCCCACGCTGTTCCTCTACCGGAAAGAACAGGCGATGAGCCTCGGCAATCTCGGCAATGTGCTCGCCCAGGCCAACAGGCGTCAAGAGACCGAAGAGGTCCTGCAGCGAGAACTGGCAGTCCGCCAGAAGCTGGTCGAGGATTTCCCTGGTGAACCGGAAGCCCGCTTCTATCTCGCGGACGCCTACATGGACCTAGGAAACTGGCGGGAACACACGGGCAAGTTCGCAGAGGCAGAGGAGGCGCTTCGCCGGCGCCTTAGCCTTCTCCGACAACTGGCAGCGGAACTCCCCAGCGCGTTCGCACATCAGCATAGCTTGACCTGGTCTAGTTGTGACTTGGGCGATTTCCTTCGCGAAAAGGGTGCCCAGGGCGATGCCGTCGCTGCTTACCAAGTGGCCGTCGTTGCTAGCAGAGAGGTCATTCGTCTCAAGCCCGAGAGCGCCTGGGGCCATTACTACTTGGCCCGCGCCCTTGCTGGAACAGGCGCTCGGAAGGAAGCCAGCGCTGCCTGGAAGCAAGCGGTCAAGCTCAGTGGGGAGGACACGGGCGTGCTCAGTAGCATGGCTTGGTTTCTGGCCACATCTCCCGATCCGGCGAATCAGAATCCCGAACTGGCTGTGTTGCTGGGCCAGAAAGCCGTCGCGCTGGCTCCCGAGCGTGGCGATTACTGGAGTACGCTAGGGACCGCCTATTACCGTTGGCGGCAGTGGAAGGACGCGGTGGCTGCCTTCGACAAGACGAGGCAACTCCAATCCGCGGGCAATGACTGGTTCTTCCTTGCCATGGCCCATTGGCAACTGGGCGATCGGGAGAAGGCTCGCCACTGGTATGAGTGCGCCGTGCAGCGGATGGACAAGAGCCGGCCGTGGGATGCCGAGCTGCGGCGCTTCCGCACCGAGGCTGCGGCGCTGTTGGGCCTCCCGAAATAGCTGCCGGCCAAGCCATCGACGACAAGCGAACAGCCCTTAGCAGATAAGAACTCGACGCCCTCAAGAGCGAACTGACTCCCAATCACTGTCTTCCAGCCTTGGATCAGGCGGCCGGTGAGGATTCGCCGCCAAGCAGATCCCTCACCGGCCCCGCATCTCCCCGGCGCTCGGCTTGCGCGCCGGGAGCGATGACGTTTTTATCATAACGCAGGCCGGACTTTTACAGAAAGATACAACTCATGTGGTTCTCTTCCCGCAAAACTCGCTGGAACACCCGGGTCCGGTCGTTTCGCCGCACCCTCCCGCTGCGGCTCGAAACGCTCGAAGATCGCACCGTGCCATCTACGTTCACGGTCCTCAACACCCTCGACAACGGCACGGGCTCACTCCGGCAGGCGATTCTCGATGCCAACGCCAACCTCGGCGCCGATGTGATCCACTTTGCCCCCGGCGTGACCGGGACCATCACGCTGACCTCCGGTGAACTGGACATTATCGATGACGTCGATCTCCAGGGTCCGGGATCCGGCGTCGTCACGGTCAGTGGCAACAACGCGTCCCTCGTCTTCCGCGTCAGCGCCAAGGCGACCATCAGCGGTCTAACGATCACCCGCGGGAGTTCGAGTAACGGCGGCGGCATCTACAATACCGGCACACTGACGGTCGAAAACAGCACCTTTGATGGCAACACCGGCGCCACCGTTTACAACCCTGGGTTCGCAGTCGTTGCCCCCTACTACAGCCAGGTCGGCAGCGGCATTTACAATGACAATGGCGGCATGGCGACGGTCAGCGGCAGCACTTTCTCCAACAACACTGGCAGCGGCATCTACAATTATTCAGTGGGATCGACTACAACGGTGATTGTCAGCGACAGCACCTTCTCGGGCAACCAAGCTGGCGAAGGCGGTGGCATCTTTAGTCTTGGGGCCACGCTGACGGTCAGCAATAGCACCTTCTCCGGCAACTCCGCCAGTGGCGTGCCCAAGAACTCTGGTGGCGGCATTAACTGTTCCATCGGGGGGACGCTGACGGTCAGCAACAGCACGTTCTCCGATAACCAAGCCGGTTACGGCGGCGGCATCAGCGTAAGCTTTGGCGTGACGGCGACGGTCAACAAGAGCACCTTCTCCGGCAACAGGGCCTTCGTCGCCGCAGGCGGCATCTTTAACTTTCAGGCCACGCTGACGGTGACCAACAGCATAATTGCCGGGAACACTTCTCCGTTAGGCCCCGATATCTGGGGGCCGGTCACGAGCAACGGCTACAACCTGATCGGCGACGCCAGCGCCAGCAGCGGCTTCGGCGCGCTGGACATGGTGGGCCTCTATGTCGTCGTCGGTACGGCCGGTGTCGATAGCCTCACGGTCGCGCCTGGCAGTCAGGCTGGTACGCTGAAAACGACCGTCAACGGCGTGGTCACCGACAATATCGCGTTCTCTGGGATCGTCCTCGTTGAGGGTCTGGGCGGAAACGACACGATCACCATCACGGCATCACTAGCCGGCGGTGTCGTTGTGGACGGCGGCGACGGTTCTGACACCTACAACATCTCTTTCGGGAATCTCGCGGGGCCAGTGACCGTTGCCGACCGCGGGCCCTCCACGGATACTAATACCTTGAACGCTACTGGTTCGCCGGACTCGAATACGGCCAACTATATCGTGAAGACCACCGGCAAGATCACTTGGGGGCCATCTTCCACGCCGACGGAGACCGTCACCTACTCCGGCATCCAACCCGTCAATATCTACGGCGGTGCGGGCACTAACGTCATCACCGACCCGGGCGGGCAAACCACCATCACTGGCGGCCCCAGGCAGAACACCATCACCATCACCGCCACGAGCGGCAACGGCGTAGTCCTCAACGGCGGGACGAGCACGAGCACCAACAACTACTTCATCAACATGGGCAACCTGCTCGGCCCGGTGACCGTCAACTCCACCACCGGCACCTGCACCGTGACGATCAACGGCCCCTCGGGATCGAATGTGCTGATACTGACCTCCTCGCAATTGACCGGGGATGGAGAGACCATCAACTTCAACCTTGGCAGCACAGCGAAGAACATCGCCGTGGCAGGCGGTGGCAGCAACAACAACCAATTGGTGGTCCAGGGCACGCCACCCGGGCCTGTGACTGCCCAGAACCTTGCTCCGACCGTGGGGGCAATTACCGCTCCTCTTGCCCCCAATGCCGTCAACACGGCCATCTCCGTCAGCGCAAACTTCACGAACCTGGACGGCAACAGCCAAACCGCCGTCTGGAACTGGGGGGACAACACCACCTCAAGCGGCAGCGTCACCCAGACGGGCACGACAGGCGCGGTCACCGGCAGCCACAGCTATGCCACCGACGGCGTCTTCACCATCACGCTGACCATGAAGGATCCCAGCGGCGCCGGGCCAGGCACATCGCTCTTCCAATACGAGGTCATCTACAACCCCAGCGGCGGCTTCGTGACCGGCGGCGGTTGGATCACCTCGCTGGCCGGGGCCTACGTTCCCAACCCCGCGCTCACGGGCAAGACGAGCATCGGCATCGACGTCAAGTATAATGCCGGGTCGAGCGCCCCGACCGGCAACACGGATTTCCAGTTGCCGGCCGCGAGCCTTCATTTCCAAAGCACCAGCTACGCGTGGCTGACGATCTCCGGCACCATGGCGCAGTACCAGGGGACCGGCACGATCAACGGCGCCGGCAGCTACGGGTTTATCGCCACGGTTACCGAGGGCGATTTGCTCGGTGGCACGGCACGGGACACCTTCCGCATCCGCATCTGGGACGCCACCAAGAGCAACGGCAGCACCAGCGCCGGGCTTATCTACGATAACTATGCCAGCGCCGCAATCTATAACGACCCCAGCGGTACAGCCCTGGGCGGTGGCAATATTACCATCCACAAGAGCAACCAGACGGCAGCGGGTGGCCCCGGCCCCAACTCCGCGTTCGGGCCCGTCCTGACAGCGGATCAGTTGCAAGCAATCGTGGCGGCAGCCATCGCCCGCTGGCAGGAGGCTGGCGCCACGCCGGCGCAGCTCAGCCCGCTGGCGCATCTCACCTACCAGATCGTGAGCCTACCGCCCGGGATCCTGGCGATGACCGGTCCGGGCATCATCTGGGTTAGCCCGAACGCCGACGGCTACGGTTGGTACGTTGATTCGTCGCCAGCAAGCAATAGCGCCTTCGTGAGCATGGCCAGCAGCCCCGCGCACAACCACATGGACCTGCTCAGTGTCATGGCGCACGAACTGGGTCATATCATTCTCAACGTGGATGAAAGCTCTCAGCCCAATGACGTGATGACCGAAGCCTTGCCGCAGGACGTGCGCCGCCTGCCGACGCCGTATGATCTGGGACTCCAGCCTTCTGCCGCATGGGCCAGCAGCAATACCAGCATTGGTCTGAAGGCACCGGTGCCTCCGGTGGCTGAATGGAGCGTGTCGCTATTGGATCGCCTCTTTGCCGGGAGGCGGGAAAGCCCGGAATCCTCCGGAGTATCTCAAGGGCTGCAACTCCCGCCCGCGACGCTCAGCCCGTTGGTGGTCCCTTTAACAACTCGCAAAGCGGAGGACTTTCTGCCGAATCGAGCGCACGGGGTGACCTCCAACCAGGTACACCAGGGCGCTGTCGACGAGGAGATAGGTAGCTGGAGGAACGATCCCTTGGACGCTGCCCTCGTGGATCAACTGGTCCATGCGAGTGGTCATTGAAACGAAGGGAGGCGGAGAACGTCCGCCCCAACCCAACGGCGGACGTTCCTCCGCTTCCGAGTACTCGCAAGGCGCAAGTGCGAAACCCGGTCCACACAGCGCGCCCGTCTCCCCCTGCGCGGATTGGCGCTCCGCTGACCCGTCCCCAGCCAAGCGCAGATGGAACCGGTTACTACCCTGCTGGGGGCGTCAAAGCGACAAAGGTAGGAGTGGATACCTGGACCACAACGACAGGAAACAGCGTCATTCCGCGTTAACCGAGTTGACCCCGCGTGCATTCGGGCTATGCCAAGAATGCAGTTCGACTGGCCACAAAAATCCGCTACACATCAGGCCGGCCTGCGTACTGCCAAGTCATAAGCTCCCATCGCGGTAATCATGTACAGGTTCCGGAACCGGAACTCGAGCGGGCGTCAGCGGGAACGCGGGGCCCCGCATTGTGCGAGCCGACACCTATGATCTGGCCGGCGTCATTCAGTGCGGTTGCATCCAGTAACGTCCAACCGAAAATGGCAACGGCGGTGCCTGTACCAAAATTGGTAGCGCTGCCGTTTTGCCAGAGGGTTGTTTGACCCGCGCTGCTGCCAACCACCTGGCCAGAATTGATCGAATTCGTTGACCCCGTGTGCAACGCTGCTGGTGGCAAAATCACGGACCAACCCGAAGTCGGCAACCGCATTGTCGGCAGCCGCGGGGCGAGCCTCGATCCCGAGTACCGCGAAGAGAAGAAACAGGTAGGCACGTGGTGATAGAACACGCATCGGGCCATCCCCCAGGACGCACCGCGAGAAAGGAGATCAGCGGATCATGAGACGACGTCCGAGTTCCGGGCGCGATGTTTCGTCCAACGTGTCGCTAGCGATACGAGTATGATTTCAGCGACGCGCTACTTGCACAGCCGGGTGATATGCCGCAACATGTCGCGGACCGAGATGACGCCCACCGGCAATCCATCCTTGAGCACCGGCAGATGGCGGTAGCCGCCCACATCCATTTTGTGCAGAGCGAAGGCAAGCGTGTCGGTCGCCGTCACCGTTTCCGGGTTGGCCGTCATGAATTGCCGGACCGGCAGGCCATCGTACGATTCGTGTAAGCCCGCTACCTTGGTCAGGAGGTCGCGCTCGCTGAAGATTCCCAGCAGCTTTCCGTGATCGTCCACGATCAACAACGCACCGATGTCCTGATCGAGCAGGATTTCCATGGTGGCGCGCACGGTCACGTGCGGCCGAACCGTGATCGGCTTCTTGGGCTGTAGCACACTGACAGGATCTTCCATGAGACTCCGCTCGATCCGCGTGTGGGCGATGGGTCGATCGAGCTGCGTCAAATCCATCAGACAATGGCTACACTCTTCGCTGCCCGGCAGGTTGTCGTGACCGCAGTGGGGGCAAATCATGAATCAGGTCCGTAGTCCATGGTCCGTGGCCCGTAGTCCGTAGCCGACGGCTACGGACCATGGACGACGGACTACGGACTATTTCGCTTCTACCACCCAGGTATCGTCGCTGGTGAAGAGATCTTCCAGCTTGCCGCGGCCCTTGGCGCGGATGACATCTTCGAGCTGCCGGTTGAGTAATTCATCGTACGTCGGCCGCTGGACGCAGCGGAAGACGCCGACGCATTCCGGGAAGCGCGGATAAACCATCCGGCTCAACAGATAAGCCAGACTCGGCTCCTCGGCACTTTCATCGTGAATAAGCAAATCGTCGACACTGATGCCATTCCCCAGCGTGACCACCTCCGGATCAAGGCCGTTGAGCCGGATCCCCTTGGTGCGATCCTTGCCGAAGATCAATGGCTTGCGGTGTTCCAGATAAAGCGTGTTGTCGGCTTTGATGCCCTTGTCGGTGGCATACTCGAACACGCCGTCGTTGAAGATCTTGCAGTTCTGATACACCTCAACAAAGGCCGATCCCCTGTGCGCGGCTGCGCGGCGCAGCGTTTCCGTGAGATGGGCCACATCGACATCAACCGTGCGGGCAACAAAGGTCGCCTCGGCGCCGATGGCCAGCGACAGCGGACGCAGCGGGTTGTCGATCGATCCGAGCGGGCTCGACTTGGTGCGCGTTCCCGTGCGGGAAGTCGGTGAATATTGGCCTTTGGTCAGGCCATAGATTTCGTTGTTGAACAAAACGACTTTCATGTCCACATTGCGGCGGATGGCGTGGATTAAGTGGTTGCCACCGATCGACAAGCCGTCGCCATCCCCGGTAATCACCCAGACCTGAAGATCGGGGCGACACACTTTCAATCCGGTGGCAAACGTCGGTGCGCGGCCATGGATGCTATGAAAGCCATAGGTATTCATGTAATACGGGAACCGGCTGGAGCAGCCGATTCCTGAGATGAACACCATCTTCTCCCTGGGAAAGTTCAACCCGGCGAGCGCCTTCTTCATCTGCGCCAGGATCGAATAGTCGCCGCAACCCGGACACCATCGAACATCCTGATCACTGGCCAGGTCTTTAGCCGTCAACGTAGGTAAGGACGTAGCCGTCGCCATAAAGCTCCTCTGTGTTCTGAAACAGGCACCGCCGGTGGCAGCCCCACGAAATCACCATCGTATGCAGAGATGCCGAGGCTGCCCAGGACATCTCTTGTTGTATGTATTCTATGCCTTTCCGAACGTGCAGACCTACTCCGCCAGATGGTTTACGAAGCCTTTGCGGACAAGATCTGCTCAATTTTCTCTTCGATCTCACTCACCAGGAACGGCCGACCCTGAATCTTGTTCAGTCCAATGGCATCGACCAGGAACTCTCCCCGCAGCAATAAGCGGAGCTGCCCAGCGTTCAGCTCGGGCACGAGGACTTTCCGATACCGTTTGAGGACGGCTCCCACGTTTCGCGGCATCGGATTGAGATATCGCAAGTGTGCTTGGGCCACCTTGTAGCCCTTGCGCTGAGCCCGCTGCACGGCCGAGACGATGGCCCCATAGGTTCCTCCCCAACCGATCACCAGCAAATCCCCTTCGGGCGGTCCATTGACTTCCAGCAGCGGGATCTCGTTGGCGATGTTGGCGATCTTCTGGGCGCGCGTTCGGATCATGTGCTCATGGTTGGCGGGATCGTAACTGACGTTCCCCGTGATGTCTTCCTTTTCCAGACCGCCAATGCGATGCTCCAGCCCCGGCGTGCCAGGGATGGCCCACTGCCGCACCAGCCGCTCGTCCCGTTTGTAGGGGAGGAAGTGGGCTTCACCGTTGCCGTTGCTGCCGGGCGCTTGCGGATGCCGGACGACGATCTTGGGAAGGTCTTCCACATTCGGAATGAGCCACGGCTCGGCACCGTTGGCCAGGTATCCGTCGGACAGCAAGAACACGGGCGTCATGAAGCCGACCGCCAGGCGGACCGCCTCGAAAATCATGTTGAAGCAATCCGCGGGCGAACAGGGAGCGACGATGGCAGCCGGGCACTCGCCGTTGCGGCCAAACATCGCCTGAAGCAGGTCGGCCTGTTCCGTCTTGGTCGGCAGGCCGGTACTCGGCCCCCCGCGCTGCACGTCGATGATGACGACCGGCATTTCGGTCATGACCGCCAAGCCAATCGCTTCTGATTTGAGACAAACGCCGGGACCGCTCGTCGCCGTCACGCCCAGGGCCCCGCCAAAGGATGCCCCGATGGCCATGCCGATGGCGGCAATTTCATCTTCCGCCTGCACGGTTCGGACGCCGAAGCGTTTCATTTCCGACAGGTTATGCAAAATATCACTGGCCGGAGTGATGGGATAGCTCGCGTAGACGACGGCCTTATTCATCAACGTGGCGGCCGATACGAGCCCGATCGCCAAGGCCTCGTTGCCAGTAATCTTGCGGTAGCGGCCGGGCTTGATGGGTGCCGGCGCGACACTGTAATGAACCGGCAACGATTCCGTGGTTTCGCCGTAATGGTAGCCAGCCTTGAGGGTGCGCGTGTTGGCTTCGAGGACCGCCGGATTCTTGGCAAACTTTTCACGGATGTAGCGGAGCGTCGGTTCCAGGGGGCGTTCATACAGCCAGTAAACAAGCCCCAATGCGAAAAAGTTCTTGCACCGATCGGCTTCCCGCGGGCTCAGCTTGACATCAGCGACGGCTTCGCGGTTCAACGTATTGATCGGGATCCGGAACACGCGATAGTTCTTCAGCGAGCCGTCCTCGAGTGGATTGGTCGTGTAGCCGGCCTTGTGCAAATCGTTGTTGGAGAACGCATCGCTATTGAGGATCAAAATTCCATTCGCCTGGAGATCCTTCAAATTCGTCTTGAGGGCGGCCGGGTTCATGGCCACCAGGGCATCCAGTTGATCGCCGGGAGTGTGAATATCTTGGCTGCTGAAATGAACTTGAAATCCCGAGACGCCGGCCAGTGTGCCCACCGGGGCGCGAATCTCCGCGGGGAAGTCGGGCAGGGTGCTGATATCGTTGCCCAGGATGGCGGAGGCGTTGGTGAACTGAGTACCGGCAAGCTGCATCCCGTCCCCGGAGTCCCCAGCGAAGCGAATCGTTGCCGAATCCAGCGGAACGACCTCCGCGGGTCGAGAGCCAGGTCTTTTCTCACTCGTGGGATTGGATACCGTCATGGAAACCTCAGTACCTTTTTTGATCGTTGATTTTGGATTGTCTGGAAGCACCACACCGACCGCTCTTGTGCCCTCGCCCGTCTCCAATCCAAAATCGCGTTAGGCCCCTTCCGGTCGCTGCTGGACGACATCGAGGGCCGGCGGCAAATTATAAATCGTCGCAGGAAAATGCTCGGCCAGGTAATGCACGATCCGTTTGACCGAGAGAACACCCACCACCCGATTGACCTCGTCGACGACGGGAAGATGGCGGTAGCCGCCCTCTTCCATGCGCCGCACGGCAGCGCCGATCGGTTCCGTGCAATGAACGGCAACGGGGTCTGGGGTCATACACTGTGCGACCGTCAGGGTCAAGGGCTTCCCCGGCGCTAACACCCGCCGCAGCAAATCCCGCTCGGTGAAGATGCCTACCATGCGCTCCCCTTCGCAAACCAACAGGCAGCCGACGCCTTCGTGGCGCATCAGAGCCGCTGCCTCGGCGACCGTTTGCGTCGGACGGATTCGTAAGGGCGGCGAAGGATGGAGGCGCGAAACACTGTCAATCTTCAGAGTCTTGGCAAGGTCCATATCAACGTCTCGCCGTCCGTCCGGGAGCACCGGCGGACAGGGCAAGAAGGGTAACCCGAGCGTTCTCTGTTCCCGGCGAACTCCAAGGACCGCCCTGTTTAGAATAGCACTTGCGGCCCTGGCTGGCCCGAAAATCTTTAGCCCTTGTCCAGTTTGCCGGCCTCTCACGATCCAACGCGCCAGCTCCGACGGCGCATCTGGCTGTGTATATGCCCATAGGAATTCTCAGCAAAAGCGAAGGCAAAGGCAAGGGCGAAAAAAAGGCCCCTGGTGGCAGTGGTTTGTGGCTCGGAAAATTGCGCGAGGGCGAAACGGCAGGGAGCCAATTCGGCCTACTTCATCGCCCAGAGTTGCAAGCTATAGTTCCGGAAGATGGCCTGGCCTTCGGTGCCCCGATGCGAACGGGGTTCGGGCGAAGCTACGTGGGAGAAGGAGGTTTGCCTGATGCGCTCCATTCGTCTGCGCCGGATCGGGCGCGACGGCGAGGACAAAGCCTGGGAGTCGTCGGTGCGGTTGCGGATCGGACGGCTGGAGACGCTGGAAATCAGCGTCGATGATACCTCGGTCAGCCGCCAGCATGCGGAGGTGTATGCTACCAGCCGCGGTTGGCGCGTGCGCGATCTGAAAAGCACCAACGGCACCTTTTTGAACGGCAGCCGCCTTGCCTCCGCCGATTGGCCGTTGCGGACGCATGATATCATCAAATGCGGCAACATCACCTTCGTAGTCGAAGAGTTAAAGAACGGCCGCGGGCTGGAGCCGACGGACAATCCCGAACAGCTTGTGGTCGAAGCCACGGCCGCTTGCACATGGGAAGATGCTTTCGAGGGATTGGCTTACGACCGCAACCGTTGTCCGCGGCCGGGGGAACAGTTGTTGGCGCTGCTCCGCGCCGGTCACCATCTAGGACATCTGGATGATCAAGAAGAGCTGCTCCATTCCATCCTGAACGATGCGGTCAGTGCCCTGGATGCGCAACGCGGTGCGATTGTGCTGGCGGAGGGACCCGAGGATGAGCTACACCTGCGGGCCCTGGCCACCGGCCGCGGGGAAGTGCCCAGCCGGCCGGCCTATAGCCACAGCCTGGCGCAGCGCAGCTTCAGTCGCTCGGAGTCGGTCCTTTGTCACCGGGTCGACGAAGACCCAGAGCTGGCCATGGCCCAAAGCATCGCCGAGGGAGCGATGGCATCGGTGCTGTGCGTGCTGTTGCGCACCCCCCGTCGCCGAATCGGCGTCCTGCACCTCGACCGTGGGCCGCTCCAGGCGCCTTTCACCAAGGAGGATCTGCACCTGGCCGATGCGTTGGCGGCCAACGTTTCTGCCGGCATTGAAAGCGCTTTTCTGTTGCAGAAACGAGAAGACCTGTTCCTGAGTCTCATCACCTTCCTCGCCCAAGCCGTGGAGCTGCGCGATGATTATACCGGCGGGCACACCAACCGGGTGACCCGGTATGCGGAGATGCTCGGACGCAAATTGAATGTCTCGGCGAGCGATTTCCGCTGGATCCGTCTGGGTACCCCACTCCACGACATCGGCAAGATCGGCATCGACGATTCCATCCTGAAAAAACCCGGGCCGTTGACCCCTGCGGAGTTCAAGATCATGCAGGCCCACACCGTAAAGGGGGCCATGTTCCTGGCCAACCTTCCCGATTTGGCACCCATGATTCCAATCGTTCGGTCCCATCATGAGCGCTGGGATGGAAAAGGTTATCCCGATGGCCTGGCCGGCGAGGCCATCCCCCGCCTGGCGCGAATTGTTGCCGTGGCCGACACCTTTGATGCCATGACTTCGGACCGGCCCTACCGCAAGGGCATGGCCGCCGATGTGGCCTTTGCCGAAGTCGAGAAGCAAAGCGGCAAGCAGTTCGATCCGGAGTGTGCGGCGGCTTTCCTGGCGATCCGCGATGATATCGGGCCGGTGATGGAGCTCACGGCATCGAAGGTCACGGGCCCGACGGAGAATTTGAAACCGGTGCTTGCCAACGCTTAACAGCCAGTGGCGTTCCGTGCGCTTTAGGGGAATACGGTGCCAAGCCTACGCATATTGACTTCAGGATCCGGACCTGGAGGGCACGACGGCGAAGTTTTCTGCTGTGCCTTCACCCACGACAATCAGTATGTGCTCTCCGGCGGTTGGGATGGGCATCTGCGGCTGTCGGAAAGCAACTCCGGAACCCCCGCAGCCGCATTCCGGGCCAGCCACAAGCCGATCGCAGCCTGCGTCTGTTCCCCCGACGGCAAGCATCTCGTCTCCGGATGCCTGGAGGGCTTTCTCAGTTTCTGGGATTCCGGCAGCCACCGGCCCGCTTCGAAGGTCCTGGCTCATGCCCGACCGATCTCCGCAATCGCTTATGCTCCGGACGGAAAGTTGTTGGCCACGGCATCCTGGGATCGGAGCCTGGCGTTGTGGGATCCCAACGGAGACCGTGATCGGCAGTCTCTGAATGGCCACTCCGATATCGTCGCCGGCTGTCGCTTCACGCCGGACGGCCACTCACTCCTGTCGTGGTCGCACGATGGCACGGTTGGATTGTGGCAGGTGGCACCGGTCCAACGCCTGGCCTGGTTCCGCGGCCACAGCGATCGCGTCAACGCCGTGGCTATCTCTCCCGATGGGGCCCGCATGGCTTCCGCTTCGCGCGACCAATCCTTGAAGCTGTGGGATCTCCAGACCCATCAGGAGCTGGCTTCCTATTCCCTTACGGCCGAAGCCAAGGGCTGCTGCTTCTTGCTCGATGGGGAATCCCTGGTCGCCATCGATGCGCGCGGCCGGGTCACGTTGCATTCCCTTCCGGAGCTGGAATTACAGTCCGATCTGGCCACACGCCTGCCGGTCCAGTGTGCGGAATTGTCTTCATCCGGCAACCGGATTGCCGTAGGCTGTGGCAACGGACAGGTGCATCTGATTGCCATCGACGGCTTTGATTCCGCGCCGCTCCTGGTTAGCGCCACCCAGACGAGTAAACGCACCGCGACGCGGCTGCAACGCTTTTTCGGCCGGGATCGGCTCACCCATGCCTATCATTGTACCTGCCCCGTTTGCCGGCAGGCCATCGAGCTGTCCGACAACCACATCGAACGCCCGCTGCCCTGTCCGGGCTGTCAGCGGCAGCTGCGAGTTGCCAAGTAATCCGTGACCGACATACACTGCGTGTCGTAAAGATGAGAGCACGTTGCTCTCCCTGGTACATCCAGGTGTGCTTGCGCTTGTTCAACCGGTTCCTCTATTGCCAGCGGTTTGCTCCTGGGCCAGCGAAGCAGGAGACTGGCCCTGCCCACGAGCAGGATCTCGTGCCCGCCGATCCTCGTCATGCGAGTAGCTATCAGATCGAGGCCGAGCTTGGAGCATTGTGCGGCTGGATGTAGCGGTCCGCTGAACCAAGCCCGGCGCGCCAGCGACGGGTTGACAGACCGATCCCGGTCGCTGGAACGCTGGGCTTGGTTCCCCTCGTTCGATGCTTAGGCCAGGCGCTCTAGTACCGATAAATCTCCGGCTTGAACGGCCCTTCCGCCTTGACGCCGATGTAGGCCGCCTGCTTGGGCGTGAGCTTGGTTAGCTTGGCGCCAAGCTGTTCGAGGTGCAATCGGGCCACTTCTTCATCGAGGTGCTTGGGCAGCAGATACACCTTCTTTTCCATGTTCTTGCCGTTGGTCCAGAGCTCGATCTGGGCCAGGGTCTGGTTGCTGAACGAATTGCTCATCACGAAACTCGGATGGCCCGTGGCACAGCCCAGGTTCACCAAACGCCCTTTGGCCAGCACCAGAATACGTTTGCCGTTGGGCCAAATGACATGATCCACCTGCGGCTTGATTTCTTCCCACTTGAGGTCGGAGAGAGCAGCCACCTGGATTTCGCTATCGAAATGACCGATGTTGCAAATGATGGCGTTGTGCTTCATCTGGTCCATGTGGGCGCGGGTGATGACGTCCACGTTGCCGGTGGCGGTCACGAAGATGTCGCCAAACTTGCAGGCCTCCTCCATGGTCACGACCTGATAGCCTTCCATGCACGCTTGCAAGGCACAGATCGGGTCAATCTCGGTAATGAACACCGTGGCCCGTGCCGCCGCGAACGCCTGCGCGCAGCCTTTGCCCACGTCGCCGTAGCCGCAGACCACCGCCTTCTTGCCGCTGATCATCACGTCGGTGGCGCGCTTGATGCCGTCGACCAAGCTCTCGCGGCAACCGTACAAGTTGTCGAATTTGCTCTTGGTCACGCAGTCATTGACATTGATGGCCGGGAACCGCAGCGTGCCCTGACTCACGCGCTCATACAGGCGATGCACGCCGGTGGTGGTTTCCTCAGAGACACCAATGAGGTTCTTGGCCACCCGGCTATAGAAGTGCGGTTGCTTGGCCAGCGTGCGCTTGATCGAGGCCAGCAAGATGCTTTCTTCTTCCGATTCAGATGTGCGATCGAGGATGGAGGGATCGGTTTCCGCATCGCAGCCGAGGTGGATGAGGAGCGTGGCGTCGCCGCCATCATCAAGAATGAGATTGGGGGTCCCGCCATCATGCCAGGTAAACAGGCGATGCGTGTAATCCCAGTATTCGGCAAGGGTCTCGCCCTTCTTGGCAAACACCGGCGTTCCCTTGGCCGCCAGCGCTGCGGCGGCATGATCCTGGGTCGAAAAGATATTGCAGCTCGCCCAGCGAATCTCGGCACCGAGCGCCTGCAGCGTCTCGATGAGCACCGCCGTCTGGATGGTCATGTGCAGGCTGCCGGCGATCCGCGCGCCCTTGAGTGGCTGGCCGGAGGCGTACTTGCGGCGGAGGGCCATCAGTCCGGGCATTTCATGTTCGGCAATGGCAATCTCTTTTCGTCCCCAGTCGGCCAAGGAAAGATCGGCCACGACGTAATCCGTAGCCGTTCGCGCTGCCTGCCGTTCCGCAGGGGTGGTTTTCGTAGCGACGAGTGCCATCTTTTGATCTCCGTATGAGAATCGGGGGGGTAGCAGTTTCGAACTCGGATCGTTTACCCATCAACAATACTTCGCGGCAGCTTCCCGTGCACTGTCGATGAAGCGGCGCATCTTGACGGGATCCTTGCGGCCCGGACTCAGCTCGACGCCGCTGGCCACGTCCACGGCATAGGGCCGCACAATGCGCACGGCCTCGGCGACATTCTCCGGCGTCAGTCCCCCCGCCAGGATCAATGGGACCCGCGGCCGAAAGTCCGCGAGCAGCCCCCAGGGAGCAGCCCGGCCAGTGCCACCGTATTGTCCCGCTACCTGCGCATCCACGAGCACAGCAACAGGCAGAAGTTCGGAACTTCGGCACCGCTCCACATAACTGGCGATCTCCTGAAGGTCTTCCAGAGTACCGACGGAAAACGCCGGGATCAATCGATAAGGCGACACTTCCATTGGCTCATGCCGCTCGCAATACCATTGCAAGGAGCGAATCCGATCCAGCGACCGGATCGATTCAAGGGCCTCCGCGAGCGGCACATGGACGAACAAACCGACCGCCTCGACGAAAGGCGGTAGCTCCCGCAGAACCGCCGCCGCGGTTGCAACATCGATGCACCGCGGCGACCCAGGATAAAAATTCAATCCGATGGCATCGGCGCCAAGCAAAGCAGCGTGCCGGCCGTCCGCCTCATTGGTGATGCCACAAATCTTGATGCGCAAATCGTTCAAACTCCCCTCGCCCTCGGGACCCGGCCGAACGCCTTCACTCCACGCTTCCGTGCCCAATGGTTCAGAATCCCATTTGTATCCTGACATGCGACAGCTGGCAAGGGAAACCTGCCGCTGCGCGTCACGCTTCCCTTCGCGATCCTTTCCGCCTAACATGACGGCACTCGTCTCCCAAGCGTTTTGCTGGTCCAAGGAGAAGGATTATGGCGACATCGAAACGGAAGGGGCAGGCCGTCTTGGCCATGTGCACGCTGCTTTTCGGCGCAGCTATCCCGCTTTGGGCACAGGAAAAACCCACCGCGGGAACCGTCGACCGCACCGTCCTCGATCGGCAAATCAATGAACTGTTGCGGGTCATCATCGACACCGGTGCCGACATTCACAACGGCTTTCCCAAACAAGGAATTCCCCACAATCCCGCCGGCTGCTATCGCCTGTACCATGATGCGCTGGTCGCCTTACGTCCGCTCCTGGGCTACCACCCCGAGCTTCAAAGCGCGATCGATGCCAGTTTGGCGGAGGCCGGGCGCATGCCTGGGCGGACGAACCGGGAAATCTCGGAGAAAGCGTTCGCACTGCGAAAGACCATTGATGCGATTCGTGCTGGCATCGGCCCGCCATCCGTCGCGGCCAGCTTGTGGAATCGGTTGGGGGGTGAGAGGAATGTTCGGCAGGTGGTGGATGACTTTGTGGCGTTGGCGGCCACGGACCCCAAGGCGAATTTCTTCCGCAATGGAAGCTTCAAGGACAAGGTGAATGTGCCGGAGCTGAAAAGCCGGTTGGTGGAGCTGATCAGTTCGGCTTCGGGAGGGCCGCTGAAATACGCTGGCCGGTCCATGAAGGAAGTGCACGCCGGGATGGGCATCACTGATGCCGAGTTTGACGCCCTGGCCGCGGACCTGGCCAAGGCCCTGGCCAAAAACGGCGCCAAGAAACCGGAAATCGACGCTGTACTCGCCGCCGTTGCCGCCACGCGCAATCAAATCGTTGAAGCCGGGCCGGCGGCCAAGCTGCCCAGCTTGTGGGAGCAACTGGGAGGTGCGGCCGGTGTCCATCAAGTCATCGAAGATTGGCTTGCTTTGGCCGCAGCGGATCCCAAAGTGAATTTCAGCCGGGGCGGCAAGATCAAGCTGACCGAAGCCCAGGTGCAAGACTTCAACAGTGCCTTCGTTGCTTATCTGAGCCAGATCACGGGGGGGCCGATCCCGTACCGCGGCAAGAGCATGCGGGACGCACACCGTGGCATGGGAATCACCAACGCAGAATTCGACGCCGCTGTGGCCGATTTGAGGAAGGCGCTCGAAGGCCGTCGGATCAAGCCGCTCGTGGTCCAGGATCTGCTGAAGCTGGTTGAGGCCACGCGCGGCGAGATCGTGGAAATCAAACCGGAGCCGGCCGGCAAGAAAGCCGACGATAAAAAGCCGGGCGCGAATGGCGCGCAGCCTTGATCGACCTTCGGTACAGGCCGAGAAGCCCGCAATTGATACAAACCCTTATGCGCATGCAAGCTACAGCGAAAAGGCTGTCTCAAGTAATGAAAGCTTCTTGATGTACCGATTACAAAAATAGGCAACAGAGGAAAAAGATTTGAGCGTTGCCTATTGCCCCGCAACAGCTTCCGTTTGTCGGCGTTCCTCCGTGAAGATTTCGAATTGACTTCAGCTGCAAAGACGTTAAGGTGATCCTTCGTGAGTTTGACTCGCCTGTTGGATCAGGCATTGAAGGTACGATCTTCCGAAAACGATACGGATGTCAATGGCGGCCAGCGTGGGCTCGCTGTAGTGAAACAACCGATCGTGACTTGACCGTTTCTGGTGATTTCAATCGGTTCGCTTGCTCGCAACGGATTGAAATTGCCTTGTTCTTTTCTCTCCTGCTGAGACAGCTTGTTCGCCTAGGTATTTGCCGTCGGGACCGGACTGCGCCTCGACGGTGTGTGTGAATGTTGCCAGCAATCTTCCAACGCGGAACCGTGCCCGCCCGGTGCCAGGATGGCACAAGCAGGCGTCAGGATGCGAGGGACTAAGGGCCGTGGCGGGGAGCTGTGGCCCGACAGGGGCACGCTTTCGCGTTGGTGCTCACCGGGATGCTGGCACATCCCAGGTGAGTTGGCCGCAAGGATGCGTTGGCCATGACTGGGGGAGGCCGGCTGCCCAAGGAACGGAGTAGCCGGCCTCTTCTGCCTTCCATTATTCCGCCGGTCTATCGCAAAGGAAAGGACCGGTCTTCAAAAAAACCAAATCTTCATGCGGCGTATCGGGCTGGAATCCTCTCTCATCTTATCCTATCCTCTTCTGTATGCCTGGTTTAACCCGGCAACGGGCTCGAAGGCGGATGCGGCCCCCTTGATGCATAGAGGCTCGCCCGTCCCTACGTTTCTTGGCTCCGCCTCGAAAGTGCGCCGGATTCCTGAGCTGGTGCCCTTGGAATGAACCACAATGCTACTGAAAGCGCGCATGAGCACCCGCGAAATCCTGGAAGAGCTTCTTGCCGAGCGCATCCTGCTCTTGGACGGTTCGATGGGGGCCCTCATCTATTCCCGTCAACCGACGGAGGCCGATTACCGCGGCAGTCGGTTTCTGCAGCACCCGGCTCCCTTGAAGAACTGCACCGAGGTCCTGGTGCTGACCCAGCCCCGGATGATCGAAGAGCTTCACCGAGCGTATCTCGAAGCCGGCGCCGACATCATCGAGACGTGTACCTTCAATGCCACGCCCATCGGCCTGGCTGAATTCGCTTTGCAGGAACACATCTTCGAGATCAACAAGATGGCCGCTGAGCTGGCGCGCCGGCAAGCGGACGAATTCACGCGCCGCGATCCGAGCAAGCCCCGGTTCGTCGCCGGCAGCATGGGACCGACGAACAAAACACTCTCGATGGCCACCCACGTGGAGGATCCCGGCCGGCGCGATGTCACGTTTGATCAGATGGTGGCTGCCTATTCCGAGCAGATCCACGCCCTGATCGAGGGCGGGGTCGATCTCCTCGTCGCCGAGACTTCCTTCGACACCTTGGTGATGAAGGCGTGCCTGTTTGCCATCGCCGAATACTTCGCCGGCCACGATCTCTCCGTGCCGGTGATGGTTTCCGGCACGGTGTTCGAAAATGGCCGCACCCTGTCGGCGCAGACCGTCGAAGCCTTCTGGACATCGGTTTGCCATTTCGACATGCTCAGCATCGGTCTGAATTGTGCGGTCGGGGTCCAGATCATGCGGCCACACATCGAAGCCTTATCAAAGATTTCCCGCAAGCCGATCAGTTGTTATCCGAACGCCGGCATGCCCGACGGCTTCGGAGGATTCACCGGCGGCAAGGAAGAGACCGCGCAGGCACTAGGGGAATTCGCGCGCAATGGCTGGGTCAACATCGTCGGGGGTTGCTGCGGCACCACACCGGAGTGGATCCGTGCGATCGGCCGGGCAGTGGAGAATGTACCGCCGCGCCGGCTACCGGAATTGCCGGCCTGGTCCTG
>DATGIQ010000504.1:0-55089 GCA_035295665.1 Gemmataceae bacterium
ACCGTCAGCTGGCAACCTTGATCGTGCGCTTATCCTAACAGCAGCGGCCAGTTCACGGTCAACGGCAGCCACATGTACGAGACTGCCGGCACGTTTACGGCCGCTGTTACGATCGCGCACGAAAGCGCGCCGACAACGACGCAGACCAGCACGGTGAATGTGGCTGCGGGTACCAGCATGCCAATCAACCACGTCGATTTCGAGACGAACGATTTCAGCCAGACGGCGGCCCACCTGAATGGGACCATCGTCAACAGCCCAGCTCTGGATGGCATGTTCTCCCTCGAATTGCTACGGAACAACAGCCCGGCGTGGGCAGAAATTCGCCAAAGCGGCACCAGTTCCTACAGCGTGGCCAACGCCGGCTACAGCTTCTTATTCCAGTATGCGTCGCAGATAGCGTCGCAGGCCCCTGACAGCGGCATCGTGAACTTCCAGGATACCGCCAGCAACTACATGGCCGCAATCCATCTCTCGCCAGACGGGAAGTTGGTCTTCTACGATCAGGCGGGGATGCACTGGACCGGCACGACCAAGCTCATCCCGAATCAAACCTATTTGATTTCTGCCAAGATCCTGCTGAATCCCAGCCCGAATTCGATGATTAACTGGGAGGTAGAGCTCAACGGCTTGACCGAGATGAGTGGGACCGGGTCCTTCAATCAGTATGGTCAGCCTAACGGCAGCATCAAACTCGGGGGGAATAATCCGTACCGGACCAACTTTGTGTACGACGACGTGTGCGTCCAGGACCTGGGCCAGGATCCGGGCACCAGCACCAGCCTGACGGCGTCACCCGCCACTCCGGTGACCGGTCAGCCGGTGACGTTGACGGCTACCATCGCACCGAGTGGCCCGGGAACTCCGACCGGCACGGTTAGTTTCTTCGACACCATCAACAATGTGATGACGGAACTCGGCGTACCAACGGTAAGCACCAGCGGCGGCGTCACTACCGCCACGGTAATTACCACCCGGCTCGCGACGGGTACGCACACCATTACGGCGAACTACGGCGGCGGCGGCAACTTCACCCCCAGCTGGGCAAGCCTGACGCTGACCGTGAACCAGGCCAGTACCAGCACCGCGGTCACCGCCTCCGCGAACCCATCGGTATCCGGGCAATCGGTCACCTTCACCGCCACGGTGACCATCAACGCCCCGGCGGGCGCGGGCGCAGGCTACCCGAGCGGCACCGTGATCTTTAGCGATAACGGCACCAGCATCGGCCAGGGAACATTAAGCACCGCAGGCGGGATTACCCGTGCCACCTTCAGCACCTCCGCGTTGAGACTGGGCAGCCATCCCATTACGGCCAGCTACGTGGGAGACAGCAATTTCACCTCCAGTGTCTCGGCGCCGCTACCCGTTTCTGTTCAGCAGCCCGTTCCATCGGTCCTGGCGCCGTCGAACCAGATGGCGTCCGAGGGGTGGGCGAAGTCCTTGAGCCTGGGAAGCTTCAGCGAAGTAGGATCCGGCCCGTGGACGACAACGGTGGCCTGGGGCGATGGCACGAGTACGACGCTTCCCGCTCCGTCAGGGCCGGGATCGCTTGCGAATTATTCCCACACCTACGCCGAGGAAGGCACGTACACGGTGACCGTCACCGTCACCGATACGGGCGCCAATACCTCGGGCACTGCAACGTTCACGGTGAACGTGCTCGAGGTGGCGTTGACGATCGCACCCGTCAGTATCAGCCCTGCGTTCGCGGTGCCCTTTAGTGGAGCGGTCGCCACCTTTACCGATCCCGGTGGCGCGGAGGCCAACGACGGCACGCACTACTCGGCTACCATCAACTGGGGCGACGGAACAGGGACTGCGACCGGGAGCATCAGCGTTAGCGGCGGTCTCTTTACGGTCAACGGCACGCATACCTACGCCGCCGCCAGCTCCTACACCGTCACTGTTACGATCGGGCACGAAGGGTGGATGTTCGCGGTGCAGAGCCCGGCCGCGGTGAACAACTTCGTGGCCGCCAGTATGGTCAAACCGACCAGCTTCTGGGAAGGGGGCCAGGGCCAGCAGCTGATCCGCCGCTTTGGCTTGACGAGCAGTAACCAGACCTTGGGCCAATGGCTGGCCACCACCTTCCCCAACCTCTACGGTGGGGTCGGCGGTGCCCCGAATGTGAGTATCTTTACCAATTCCCAAATCGGCAGCTATTACCAGAGCCTGTTCCTATCCTCCCAGGGGAGCGGTTTGGATGTGGAGATCCTGGACACGGCCCTGGATCTGTTCACCACGACTTCCTCCCTGGGCGGCACGGTCGGACAGAGCTATGGCTTTACGGTCAACAGCTACGGCCTGGGCGCCTATTCCTGGAACATCGCCAGCAGCGGGGCGGCCTTCGGCACACCCAATGACACCGTGCTCAACGTGTTCCAGATTCTGCTGGCGGCCAATAACAATGCTTCTGGTGGCGAACCGTGGGGCAGCAATACGTTCTTGCGGAACGAGGCCTTGAGCGTCTTCCAGGGGATCAACGCCGTGTAAGGCTCCCACGCCAAGCCAGTTGCCAAGCCGGAGGAACGGTTTCAACCTCGTGGCCGTATCAGGGTTGGATCACGGCTACCTTGGGCGGGGCAGCAACCAAGGCGATGCCCACTCCGAGTTGCCAGCCTGCCATGCCAGCGAAGATCCTTTGCTAGCGTGGTAGGTTTGTGTGCTGCCGAATTATGCATGCCGAGGTAGCCAGCACATGAATAGGCGCTGCGGGTCAGTACGTCTGATCCCTGTGGCAAGGACTGCGGTGCCGGCTTCGGGACTATTGCAACGGTTATGTTCATCTCCGCACCTCAGCCGATTGGGCCTTTCTCAGGCCTTCCTGTCATTACATCCCCGGCCGCAGCCGCTTCCGCAGTTCTTCGGCCACTCCTTGCATCGGCACCCGCCACTGTTGCGTGGTATCGCGATCGCGGATGGTCACCGTTGCATCCTGCAACGTTTGCCCGTCAATCGTGATGCAGTATGGCGTGCCGGCTTCGTCTTGACGTCGATAGCGGCGGCCGACCGCTCCCTTTTCATCGTAAAAGACGTTGAACTGGCTCTTCAACTCCCGGTACAGCGCATGGGCCTTCTCCGGCATGCCTTCCTTGTTCACCAGGGGCAGGATCGCTGCCTTGATGGGAGCCAGGCGCGGATGGAAGCGCATCACGGTCCGCGGCTCGCCGCCAATCTCGTCCTCGGCATAAGCTTCACACAGCACGGCCAACGTAAACCGATCCACTCCCGCCGACGGCTCGACGACGTGCGGAATAAAGCGATACGGCTCCTTCGTCTTGGCCTCCTGGGCGGCTTTCGGATCGGGGTATTGCTCCTTGTCGCGCTGCCAGGCATCCTCATCGAAATACGTATGGTCTTTGCCGCTGAACTTGGCGTGCTGCGTCAAGTCGTAGGCACCACGGTGGGCCACCCCTTCCAATTCCTGCGGCTCGTCGGCGAAGGGGAACAGGTATTCGATATCTGTGGTGCCGATGGAGTAATGGGCCAGCTCGTCCTTGTCCTGTTCGCGCGGCCGTAACCGCTCCGATTGGACGCCCAGGTGGGTGTACCACTTGATGCGCACCTCCCGCCAATACTGGTACCATTTCATCGACTCGGCGGGATGGCAGAAAAACTCGATCTCCATCTGTTCGAATTCGCGGCTGCGGAAGGTGTAATTGCGCGGGTTGATCTCATTGCGAAACGCCTTGCCGACCTGGGCAATTCCGAAGGGCAGCTTCAGCCGCGTGCTATCGAGAACATTGCGGAAGTTGGCGAAGATTCCTTGGGCGGTTTCCGGACGGAGATACGCCACCGACGAGGCATCCTTGAGCGCTCCCACATACGTCTCGAACATGAGATTGAACTGGCGCGGTTCGGTCAGCTGCCCATCGCAACCGGGCGCCGGACAAGGTCGTGCCCACTCCGGCGGCGCTTCCTTGGCGGTATGGATGGTGGCGGTCAGTCCGTCCGAGATCTTTCGCTTTTTCACCAGCCGTTGTTGTTCCGCCTGAAGCAGTCGGGCGGCTTCGGTCTTCTCGGTTGCTTCGACCGCTAGCACGATGGAGACCGGCTGTTCGGGGGCGGCGAGCCCGGCGAAGAACACGGTATCGGCCCGGTAGCGTTTGCGGCATTTCTTGCAATCGACCATCGGATCGGCAAAAGTATCGACGTGTCCGCTCGCCTGCCAAACCTTCGGGTTCATGATGATGGCACAATCCACGCCGACCATCGCGATTTCTTGGCCATCCGGTCCCAGCGGCGGATTTTGCACCATATCATGCCACCAGGCTTCCTTGATGTTCCGCTTCAGCTCCACGCCGAGCGGCCCATAATCCCAGAAGCCATTGATGCCGCCGTAAATTTCACTCGACTGAAAAATGAACCCACGCCGCCGGCACAGGGCCACCAGTTTTTCCATTTCCATCGCACACCTCGCCATGGTCTTCGAAACACGAACCAAAAGGTGTCTGGAACTTTGATTTTAGAGTTCCAGACACCTTTTTGTTAGTGTTTCTTTGCACTGCGGTTTTTTAGGGCTCGCCGCCCAATGGCAACCAGTGACTTTGGACGATGCCCACCGAACCGACCTCCACCCGGAGCGGATCGCGGCGCAGCTCCGGCACCAGCGTGAACTGGTCGACCTGGCTCGCCGCCCGGATGTCGTCATCATAACCCAGCGCGCGGAGTTTGACGCCTGCCGCGCTCAGCTCCAACGACCCGAGCAGCACCTGGCCATGATGTTCGAAGCAATCCCAGGCCAGCCGGGCACTATCATTGAGGCGAACCGCGCCGGCCTCGCACAGGTCGTTTACCAGGGCGCCGGCCAGGAGCGCGTCATCCAGCGCCACCTCGCCCTCCAGACCGGCACAGACGATATGAATCGGACGCAGATCGTGGCGCAATTGTTCGCACACGGCACTGAAATTGACAAACGCGGCCAGGAGAACACGCTCCGCTTCGGCCGCCCGCAGCAGGGCCCCGGTGCCGTTGCTGGTGGTCAGGACCAGCGTGTTGCCCTGGCAAAGCTTGGCTGTGTATTCGCGGGGGGAATTACCGAGGTCGAAACCGGGCAAGGGGACGCCGCCCCGCTCGCCACCGAGCAGGACCCGGCCCACCCGCATCCGCCCCGCCAGCTCACGGGCTTCGTCCACCTCGGCACAGGGACGCACGGCCGTGCAGCCGGCAGCCAGTGCGTGCACCATGGTCGTCGTGGCCCGCAACACATCGACCACGACCGCCAAGCCGCCCGCCAATCGACCCGGCGGGATCAATTCCGGCAGCAAATGGACCTGGACCTCCCTGTCGCCAGGCATGGATGAATTCCCCAACGGCCCCGCACTCGATCGCACCACGGATCTTAACTGCCGCCATTGTCCACCAAGCGGACTGCCGTCACAAGATCGGTAAGCTCCGCCATGGCGCCCATTCCGAGATCCCCACAAGCCAACCGCTTCTCCTGGGGAGCGACGATCCGCAGCCGGGGACAATGGGCGTTGATCCAGGCGACGAGCGCTTGCCGATCGAACCCATCGGGAACGGGACCGACTCCTGTATCCGTGGCCAGCTGGCGGAGATGGCGGGCGGTGAGCGGATGTTCCCACATGAGCGTATTCATGGCCGGCGCCAGGACCGCGGGCCGGTTCGGATCCCAGGCACGCCACACGGACGTCAGGCCATTGTCGGCCAGCCCGTTGGCCAGCTTGGCCAGCGTGTTGGCATCGAGCGGGGCAATGAGCAGGACGCTGGCCCAGCGGCGCAGCTCGATGTGCAAGACCGGATCACCCCGCTGATACCGCCGTCCCGCGGACCGTCCCGGCCATTCATCTTCATCGAGAACGACAACCGCTGGGTTCCGTTGTGGCCGGACCGGGTCGGTGGGATCGAGGGCGGCAGGGTCAAAGAAATACAAGGCTGCTTGCGTGGCCACGACTTTGACTTGATGCCCGGCCTGCCGCATCGCTTCATACAGTTCCGGAGTGCGGATGGCGGCCACCGATCCCGTGACGCCCAGGAGAACATTAGCCACCGCCGCGCTCCTTGTGCAACAGCTCGATGGCGTCGAGCAGACGCGGGGCCAGATCATCTCGGCTGACCCGCTGGTATTGCCCTTGGAGAGGACCCACGAACGCCCAGGATGACGCTTCTTCCAGGGTATTGGCAACCATGAGATCGGCGTGGGATTGACGCCGCGCTTGTTCCGCAACGTCGAGCAGATGCTCGTCACTGACGCCGACTTCCAGCTTGAACTTGACCAAGATCCCGCGAAAGCCCCATTCCGTCCGGACGAGATCGATGAGTTTCGGCGTTCGCACCAGGCGGAGCCAAATCTCCGGCTCATCGCTCTTGATCTTGCCCGCCGAGCGGTCCAGGAGTGCCGGCGCGTGCGGTCCGGAACCCTGCCAGCGAGCATCCTCGGGACGGAAGCGGGTGTGCGGGTCCGGGGCGTAGACGCCGGCCGCCTCGTAATCGCTCACGGCGGCACAATGAATAAGCACATCGAATCCCGCAGACGAAAGGACATTCGAGAGCAGAGCGCGCAGGTCTGTGAAGGTGCGATACGGCTCCAGTGTCCAGAGTTGCTGGGGCGGTTCATTCCCATGAAGCAGGGCCACTAGCTCGGGATGGGAGGTGAGCAATGTCACGCGGTGGCCTCGCTGATGGCAATGCAGGGCGATGGTGGTTCCGGTGCGGCCGGTAAAAACGTTGGTGAGGCAGCGCACTCGGTCAATCGGGACCAGCGTGTTTCCAGACGTGACCAGGATGTTCATGAATGCTCAATCATCCATCCGTCGCCTAGCCGAGGCGAACCCTCCTGATTGTAACGCAGAGTCCGCCGTTCAGCTACCGTTGGCTGCGGGTACGGAAGGTCGATTGCTGTCCAGTTTGGCGAGATGCTGGCAGAGCGCTGCCTCCATCTCCGGGAAGACGGTGGCGACGCGCGGCTGCAAGGGACCGGGATTGCTGGTGACGCGCAATTGCTGCAAGTACTGGGTCAGGACCGCCTTGGCCTCCGGTTTGTCGCGGAGCAAGAGATGAACCCAGGCCCACGCTTCCCGATACTCTGCCGGCGTCATTTGCCGAACCTGGCTGAGCTCTTCCAGGTGGGCCAAATTCGGTCGGAACGAAGCGCTGGACGCTAACTGAATCTGCTCGAGGTGGTGCACGTTGAGTCCCTGAGCATCGGGCGGCACTTCAAAGTATTCCGCCAGTCCTTCGTCCAACCAGAGCGGGACATCTTTGAGAACGCTATGGAGCAGGGCATGGGTCAGCTCATGCCGCAAATCTTGGCGAACGCGCTCCCCCCAGAAAGTGTAGACGAGGAGGTCTTCGGGTCCGCCGACGCTATGGGGTTGGGCCACGAAGAAGGCACGCCGTTTGGGCAGATCCGGATAGCGAGCCTGCATGAAGGTTTCATAGCGAGGACGATCTTCGAAGATGTAGACCTGGATCAGGGTGTTGGCGCTGGGGAGCTGGAGTTCCTTTTGAACCTGATCGCGCAAGTCGGCCAATTCGCGAAACAACGCCGGGTCGCGTTTCAGCTCGAAATCCGCCAGGAAAAGATATTGCGAGAGCCGCATCTGGTACTTCGCCGGCGCGACGGCGATCGGATCCCGATCGGTTTTCTCCGGCTTGTCCAGGACTGGCTGCGTGAACTTCAAGGAATGGCAGCCCAGCACGCCGGCCAAGACCAAGAGCAGGACCGACGCAAGAGAACCAGGATCGCTCTTGGGCCGCCGGATCATCGTTTGCGCTCCCCTCTTGGTTTCCGGGTCGATTGCGGGACCGTCGGTTCCGGTCATGCCAGAGGCCGGCCGTTGCGTGCGTTGTGCCTGATCTTGGCCTTCGTCGCCCCGCAGACCTCGTGCCACCAGCGTTTCCAACCTTCGCGGCCAAGCAGTCCCCAGCGCAAGTAGACGCGCAGAAAACGCAGCTTATCGGTGCGCGTCAGGAGCGGACTGTCATGAAAACTGGCGTGGAGCCGGGCGAGGTTTTGTACGCGCCGCCGCCGCCGAAGTTTCCGATACCGTGTGACGCCGACGAGATCGATCAGCCACACCGACTCGCGGTTCACCAGCACATTGCTCGCTTTCAGATCGCGATGAGAGAGTTGGCGGCGGTGCAGCTCGCTGACGAGGCGAGCCACCTGTTCGATGCGTCGGCGAAGCGTCCGCAGCCGCTCCTCTTCGTTCAACTCGTCTAACTGGGCGACGAAGCGGTGGAGGTCCACGGCTTCGGGAATCTTTTCCGTGAGAAGGTAGCCCTCGTAGGCCAGCAGGCCGTGCCGCCGGTGAAACACTGCCAGCGGACGGGCTGTCGGCAGACAGCGCTCGCGCAAACCGTGGCCATTGATCCAGGAACGCAGGGCCGGCGAACGCCGCAGCAAGGCCAGCCACGGGTCGCTCCAGGCGGTGACCCGAAACCGTTTGTAAATCACCCGGCGAACCGTCCCGGCCACGGTCAAATCAAATTCGGCGACGGTGGTACTCCGCGAGTCCTTCAAGAGGATGGCCCCCGGCTGCTGAAACGGAGCGTCGGGGTCGGCCAGCAGGCTCGCCATGGCCCCCCGGTCGAGATCGCAAACGGCACATCCCACCACGGCTTCGGATTGGAGACGGTAATAATACCGATTCGTGACCAGGCACCGGCGGTCCCGATGGCGCCAAAAGCGAAGGTTCGACCACCAGGTCCGTTGCTCCAAATGGCGAGCTCCGTCCTGGAACGCCAGCCGGTTCGCCGCGGTAAGGCCGGCATCATAACGGGCACGCCCCGGCCAGCCTCCGCGCATGTGCTGCCGTGCACAGCAATAGGCCCGCCAGAACCGATACCGATCCGGCCGGCTGGCGCGCAGGGCGAACCAACGATTGAGCATCACCAGGTTGTCCCGGCTCACGCGCCAGGTCAGGGCCCGGCGAAGGCAGACATCGTGCAGGTCGATCAAATACAGGCTTGGCTGGTCGTCGGGTCCCAATCGGATGAGAAGGTTGGCGGCGTGCAGGTCTTTGTGGACGATGCCCGCATCATGTAGCCGGGCGACGAATTCGCCCAGGGCCGTCGCGAGCAGCATGTGCAGCCGGGTTCGCCGGTGAGGCTGCAACCGCGGGAGTGTTTTTTCGATGAAGTCGCTGAGCGACTCCGTGTCTTCGAGACCTTGCGTGATCAGAAAACTTTCGCTCGGACCCGATGTTGTACCGCATTCCCCAAGGGCAACAGGCGAAATGGTCGGCACGTGCAGGGCAGCAACCGCCAAGGCACGCTCGAACTCCATGCGCGCCTTGGCCGGACGCACCAGCTGCCGCAGCCAGGCACGGAGGTCGGGAAGGCGATGATGTTTCAGATAAAAGCACAGGCCCGGCAGCGCAACCCGGTACACGGTGCGATGGGGACCATTCTTGACCACGTGGGCCAGCCCGCTGCGCAGCCAATCCTCGAGGCGGAATCCATTAGGCCCGAACAGCACGTGCCGCCATTCCGGGAGCACCTGCCAGCGTACGCCGCTGCTCGTCAATTCGGTGAGTTGGAGCGTTTCTTTGTTCACGCCGCTTGTCTCCGCAGTTTGAGCCCGTCCAGCAGCGTCCGCCAGCACTCTGCTCCCGCCGCCACGCTAAACGCCCTCTCCACACATTGGCGTCCCGCCTGACCCATGCGGCGGCGGAGCTGGGGATCGTGGGTCAATCGACCGATCGCTTCCAGCCATTGTTCCGGAGTCTCGGCCAGGAACCCGGTCTCGCCGTGCCGCACCAGCTCGGTTTGAATGCCGACGGGGTTCGCCACCACCGGCAGTCCGGCGACCATGTATTGCAAGATCTTCAGGCCACACTTCCCCCGGCTCCAAAAGTCGTCGGGAAGCCAGCTGATGCCGATGTCTGCATCTGCCAGGGCCCCGGCTTCGCCCTCCTGCGTCCAGGGGCAGCGCACCACCGAGAGATGCTGTAAGGTCCAGAAGCGGTCGCACACCAGTTTCAGGCGTAGCCCCGGAACCTGCGCTCCCAGCTTTTCCAGCAGCGGCCGGATCGATGCCAAGCCGGTCAGCGTGCTGGACGAGCCAATCCACACCAGTTTCACGCCCTCCCCGGCGCGACGGTGTTCGGCCAGCGGGTAGGACGCAGGATCGACGCAGGTGGGGATGACGCGGATCCGGTCATCCGACTGCCAACGGCGCGCCTGGTCGCGCAGATAGGAATTGCCGGCCACCACGAGATCGGCGGTTTCTACGGTCGCAGCAAAGCGCTGCAGCCGGCGGGGGCTGTGCAGTCCCTTGGGCGAATAGGAGTCGCGCAAAAAAATGGCATCGTCGAAATCAAAGACGAGAACCCGAGCGGCACGTCGCAGGAGATAGAGACACCAGCTGGGCAAGAGTTTGCGCTGCAAAACAACCACATCCGCGTGCCGTAGCGATCGCTCCAGGCGTAGCCAGGAACAGCAGCGCCGCGGCCAAGGACGGAGATTCAGGTGGTGGCCTGCTTGTTCCAGGTATGGCCGAAACGCCGCCAAGCGATACCGGCAGCAGACGTGGTCGAGGCTATCCACCAAGGCGGTCAAACGCACCGAAGGTCCTCCATGACCAAGCGGCATTCTACGAACGCCGGCTAAACGACTTCTTCCTTTCCGAGTAGGCACGGCGAATATCGCGCTGGGCATCCGCTTTCTTCATCGCCTCGCGTTTATCATGCATCTGTTTGCCGCGAGCGATGGCCAGCTCGACCTTGGCCAGGCCTTCCTTGAAATACATGCGGAGCGGCACCAACGTGTAGCCACGCTCCGATGCCTTGCCGGCAAACTTGGCGATCTCCCGGCGGTGCAGCAACAGCTTCCGCGGCCGCTTCGGCTTGTGATTCATCCGATGCGCCATCGAGTATTCGGGAATGTCGCTGCCCAGTAGCCACACTTCTCCATTTTCGATCTTGGCGTAAGCATCTTCCAAACTGGCGCTTCCATCGCGGAGACTCTTGACCTCCGTGCCCGTCAGGACGATGCCACATTCCAGTCGATCACCGATGGCGTACTCATGGAAGGCACGCTTGTTCCGGCAAATCAGCTTGATCCCTTCTTCCTCGCCGTGCTTCTTGTGGTTGCGCGCCATGGCAGTATCTCCCGGGAGGAATGGTAGCAAAAGTGCCGTCGGCGGGAAACAGGAGAAGCAGCCGCCAACGAAACCTCTTCGATGGTTTGTATGGGAAGGACCCGCGCTTAGCTACTTGCTGCATCTTGCCCGATCGCACACAGATCTGGCCAATCGCTCTTGACACGGACGGGGTAGGTCGTTATTCCCCTCCCCCAACCAACACCTCATTATCTCTCAAGCGGCCCAAAGTGGGCCAGGATCGGTCCCATGCAGGAAATCGACCAGGCAGCGTTGCGCGCTGCTCCGCTGGTTCGGGAACCGTTCGAGTACCTCATCGTGCCGGGTTTCATTCGGCCGTGGGCCCGCGCCGCCATCAACCATGATTTCCCCGAAGTCGCCAAGCCCGGCAGCTTTCCCATCGCCGAGTTGACCTACGGCCCGGCCTTCGCCAACTTCCTGGATACGTTGACCAGCGATGCGTTCCGGGTGGCCTTCGAGGAGAAGTTCGGCTTATCGCTGCAAGGGCGGGCGACGATGGTGACGGTGCGTGGCCAGTGTGGCCTGCGCGACGGCAATATTCACACCGATTCCGTCAGCAAGATCATCACCGTGCTTCTTTATCTGAATTCGCACTGGGAAGGCACCGGCGGTTGCCTACGGCTCCTGCGCTCGGCCCATGATATGGAGGACGTGATCACAGAAATTCCCCCGCTGGACGGCACCCTGGTTGCCTTCCGCCGCAGTGAGAGCTCCTTCCACGGGCACAAACCGTTCATCGGTCCCCGCCGGGTCATTCAGCTCAACTGGGTTCGTGGCCAGGGCGTCAAGGTGTTTGAGACGTTGCGCCACCGGGCAACCGCTTGGCTGAAGAGGCTCAACCTTTGGTCTGGCGACCGCGCCGCTTGATCGAGGAGTCACTGGTGGCGGTGCGGTTTCTTCTTCGCCGGGAGCCCTGATTGTGGACGTAGCCGAGCTTCGTGAAAGGTCGTTCCACCGCATCCTCCTCATCAAGCCGTCGGCCGTCGGCGATGTTATCCATACCATCCCTATCCTGGTCCGGCTCCGCCGCCGCTATCCCCAAGCCCAGCTCGATTGGCTGCTCACGCCGCGGATTGCCGAGTTGATTCGCCATCACCCTGCGTTATCCAACGTCCTCCTGTTCGACCGCGCCACCTTTGCCCGCTTTGGCCGTAGCTGGACCGCCACGCGGGGACTGGTCCGCTTTCTGTGGGATCTGTGGCGGATCCACTATGATCTGGTCATTGACTTGCATGGTCAGTTTCGCTCGGCTCTGCTCAGCTTGGTGAGCCGTGCTCCCGTTCGCATCGGCTTTGACCGTCCGCGGCGGCCGGCACAAGGTGAGGAACCGCAGCGGCTGGTGAAGGAGGCATATCTCCACGGCTGGACCGGCGCCCGCGAAGGAGCCTGGATCGCCTACACGCACCGGATGCCCATCCGCACTCTCGATATTCACGCCGTCGATCGTTATCTGTGGTTGGCACCGTTGCTGGGCCTGGAAGAGGGGCCGGTGGATTTTCAAATTCCGCTTCCCGAAGCCGCGGCAGCGCGCACCGCCGAAATGCTCGCGCGCCATGGCATTCGTGGCCAGCCTTACACGGTGTTGGTGCCCGGCACGACCTGGGAAACGAAGCATTGGCATTCCGAAGGATTTGCTGCTGTCGGTCGTTACCTGGTCCAGGCCGACTGCCGCGTCGTCCTGGCCGGCTCGGACACGGAACGGCCGCGTTGCCGGGCAGTTGCCGCCGCTTGCCCAGAGGCGGTGGATCTGTGCGGTCAGACGAGCCTTACGGAGCTGGCAGTCCTCTTGCGCGGGGCCTCACTCTGCGTCACCAACGACTCCGGCTCGATGCACTTGGCCGTGGCCCTGGGCCGGCCGGTGGTCAGCATTTTCGGTCCCACCGACCCGGTGTGGATCGGGCCCTATAACCGGCCGGGAGCTGTGGTGCAGGCGGAAGGGATTGCCTGTGCCCCATGTTACTTGCGGAAGTTGAGCCACTGCCGGCATGGCCATGCGTGCATGGACGAAGTGACGCCGGCAATGGTCATCGAACGGATTCAGCGCCTGCGATTGCTGCCGGCTCAGTGTGCGTAGCCACGGGTTGCGGAATCGACCGCCGGCCGCCCCGGCGGCTGTGCCGGCGATAAGTCCACGCCTTCAGGCGAATCAACGGCCGGAGCCAGCTCAGCGTGCATGCCTGGGGATTGGCTTTCCGGTAGGCGTGCCAGAAAAAGGCTCGGTCGCGCCCATTCACTCCGTGGATTTCCGACGAATACCACAACTGCCCCAGATCCTTTGCCAGACACCACGGCCAGATCCACGGGTGGTGACCCAGGCGGTGCAAATCAATGAGCCAGACCCGGCCCGACCAGGTCACGGGACGGACGGTGTCTTCCGCAGCCACGTAGAAGTGGCAGAGGTAAAAATCCTTGTGGAAGCGGTGGCGCCGGTGAAGCTCGGCGGCCAGGCGAGCCATTTCGATAGCAAGCCCGCGCTTCCAGCGATCAAAGTCGGCGGGCGCTAGCTGCGTCGCCGCCGCGGGGATGGCCTGGTGCAGCGGCAGCATGCTAGTCAGTTCCTTGATCGCCAGGAAGCTTTGCAGCCGTCCCCACGGTCCGATGAACTCGCCGCCCCCCACCACATCGGGAACCGGCAATCCCTGGCTCTGTGCCCAGCGCAAATGGTCCCACTCCTGAAAAGCCGGGGACCACCCCGTGCCCGGCCGCAGCAACGCCAGGAGCCCATGCCGCCAGGGGAGACGATAATGGCGCTTGAGGTAGACAACCAGGGATGGGCGGCCCGATTCGAGGACAAGCCGGCCGATCGACCGGCCCTGTTTGACATGCAGCCGATCGGTGACCGGCATGGCCATGATCCGGTCGGCCCAATCCGGGCCGATCGATTGCTCCAGCTCCCGGCTCGGAGGGACGCTGCGCACGCCGCGAACCAGCCGTTGCCAAAAAGTCGCTTCCATGCTTGGCCCTTTCCTTGCGCACGGTCACCGTGGCATTGTGAGGGGGATTCTAATCGAAGGAAGAGATTGGGGCAACGCGGGGAGCGATTCAATCCACCGCTTGCTTCGCATCCACGCCGAGTCCCATCACGAGGATGGCCACCAACACGTGCTTGGCGGTGACCACGGCAATGATCGCCGGAATGGGACCGAGGGTGATCAGCCAGACCGTGATGAGGACCGTCAGCACCGTCAGCCACAATTGCCGTAGCCGTAGCTGGACGCGCTCGAAGCCATCGCGATCGCCCAAGGCAACGGGTGGCGGAACGGGCGGAGGAGCCATGTCAATTTGAGCCATGCTGAGGTCCTCTTCACGGGCGTTTATCAGCGGCGGGAGCAATTTCGAAAGCTCCAGGGGGAGAACGAAATCTCTTCTCCAGCTATTGAGCAGCCTACCGCGCGGCTCCGGACTCGGCAAGCAGAAGGAAGATCAACCAGGAGGGAATCAAGGATTCCAGACCACGCGGCCGCCCACACCTTACGCTCTCCTTCTGCACGGCGTTGGCAGCCTGATCTTGTTGAGGTGGCAAGGAGCATGCGGCCGGAAATCCGTAAGTCCATGCTACAAGCCTGAAGTTCCAGCGAAGCACTGCACCATCCGTCGCGCGTTTCCGGCTCGTACGCTGCGGGATCCGGCATGATCATGGAGCAATGGGTCGTGTAACGCTTCCGCGTTATCATCCATGCGGTAGCGATATGGCTAAACTGGAAGCCGGCCAATGAACATGCGGTCGCCAGGCTCTGTCTTGTTCGTCTCGTGTTATGAATTGGGCCATCAACCGCTTGGGGTTGCCCTCCCCCTGGCGTTTCTGGAACGTGCGGGTTTTGTGCCGGATGTGCTGGATATCGCCGTCGAACCGTTCGACCCCGACAAGGCGGCCCACGCACACCTTGTCGCCATCTCGGTCCCGATGCATACGGCGTTGCGCCTGGGCGTCCGGGTCGCGGACCGGGTCCATGAGATCAACCCGGCGGCCCGCATCTGCTTTTATGGGCTGTACGCAGCTCTAAATGCGGATTACCTACTGAACCACGGGGCCGATTTTTGCATCGGCGGGGAATGCGAAGCTCCGCTGCTGGCCCTGGCCGAAGCGCTGGCATCCGGAAGCGGCACGGCCATCGAGGGAGTCTTCCAGCGCGGCAGGGCTTCCCGGCCGTTCCTCCAACGCCTGCCCTTTGCCGTGCCGGCCCGCCATGCCTTGCCGGTCCTGGAAAAGTACGCCCATTTGGAACACAATGGGGAACGGCATGTGGCCGGCTACGTCGAGGCGAGCCGCGGCTGCCTGCATCTTTGCACCCACTGTCCGATCCCGCCGGTCTATGGCGGCCGGTTCTTCATCATTCCGCCCAAGATCGTCCTGGAAGATGTTCGCTGTCAGGTGCAGGCCGGGGCCACGCACATTACGTTTGGCGATCCAGATTTCCTGAATGGCCCAGGGCACGCTCTCCAGGTCGTCCGGGCGCTGCACGCGGAGTTCCCGGAGCTGACATTCGACTTCACTGCCAAGGTAGAGCATATCCTGGAGCGCCGCGAGCTATTCCCGGAGTTGGGGCGTTCGGGCTGCCTGTTTGTCATCTCGGCGGTCGAGTCGCTCAGCGAGACGGTGCTCACGATCCTGGAGAAAGGCCATACCCGTGCCGATGTCGCCCAGGCGCTCGAGGTCGTCCGTGCGGCCGGCATCGCGCTCCGTCCCACCTGGGTGGCGTTTACTCCGTGGACCACACGGGACGACTATCGAGACGTGCTGACTTTCATCGAGGAACACGGTCTGGTGGACCATGTCGATCCGGTGCAGTATACGATTCGATTGCTGGTCCCGCCCGGTTCCTATTTGCTCGATCGTCCCGCCCTCAAGCCGTACCTGGGAGGGCTGGATCAGGCCTCGTTCAGTTATCGCTGGACCCATCCCGACGCGGCCATGGATCAGTTGCAGCGCGATGTCGCCGTCCTGGTGGAAAAGGATACGCAAGCCGGCGTCGATCCCGCCTGGACGTTTTACCGCGTGAACGCGCTCGCGGGGGGCCAGGATCCGGCCAGGGTCTGTCCGCCGTCGCTGCCCGATCGGCGGCGGGCGCCCCGTTTGAGCGAACCCTGGTTTTGCTGAGCGGAACCGACCGAGGGTCAGTTGGACCCGCTGCAAAAAAGGCAAAGCCTGTTACCCGCGGTTTGAGCACTACCCGGGCCCGAAGCGGAGCCGAAATTCAGTTGGGAAAAGCATCCGACGGCATTACATGATTGGCAGCGAGGTGGACTGTGACGTTGGCACAGGCAACAAAACAGCTCATGGACCTTCTCCAGCTTCCGAGGGCTCCGGTCGCGGTCGCGTTCCAGGCTACGCCGCCAGCCGGTATTTCTCGTGTTACTTCGCCGGGGCCTTCCGGGTGCACGTATTGGAAGCTCGCTGCGGACGGCGGGACGTTTTACACAGAAGCTGCCGATCATTATCCTTGTCCCATCGGGGCCCATACGCATGGGGTCCCGTTGCCGCCGGCCCAGGTGCAGGAGCTCGAAGGGGTCGTGGGGACGATGATCGGCCTCGGGTATCTCCGTCCGGAGGAAGTGGTTGGCATTCCGCAGCGGCAAGGTCCGTTCGGCGTTGTCCTGTACGCGCCGCTTGCCGAGGGGGCCTGGGAGCCAGACGTGATCCTCCTGTGTGGCAACGCCAAGCAGATCATGCTGCTGGCCGAAGCTGCCCAGGCTGCGGGAGCCGCGGCCGAGTCGGGATTGATGGGCCGGCCTACCTGTGCGGCCATCCCCCATGTGATGCAGACCGGAGGGAGTGCCGCCAGTCTGGGCTGCATTGGCAATCGGGTCTACACCGGCTTGGCGGACGATCAGCTGTATTTCGCCCTGGCGGGTGCGCAGTTGGGCAAGGTCACGGAGAAATTGGCGACGATTGTGCATGCCAACCAGGAACTGGAGAAATATCATCGCGCCCGCCAGGCGGCCAACCCGCTCGGCCGGCGGCAAATCCAGGATCCAACCCCAAAGGAGGTGACTGTCAATGTTTCCTAAACCATTCTGTTTGACCCTCGTGTTGGCTCTCGTGGTTGTGCTCCCGGCCAGGGCGGAAATCATCAAGGCCGTCATGGGAGTTCGGGGCGCGGAGATGAACTGATGAGGGGGGGTGGCGCGGGACGCCATCTCACGTCAGTATGACGTGGACAAGAGTTCGGTGAAATTGGTAATCGAAAAGGCGACCGGAGACTATTGGCCGGGAACCATCTCTTTCCATGCCAAGAACGGCAAATCGATCAACCTCGATCTGATCCGCGAGTCGATCCAGGCGACACGACTCTCCGGAGGTACCCAGATGCGGGTGACCTATCTGGAAGTGACAGCCACCGGACAGATCACCGCAGGCCAACTGGAGGCAGGGTTCCGCGTAACCGGTACAGGCCAGGAGTTTATCCTGGCACAGGACCCCACCGCAGCGCCCAAGGGTGGGCAAACCGCTTTCCAACGGTTGCAGGCTGCGCTGGGCCGGGGTGAAAAGGTAACGAGCATCACCGGACGGGTGGAAGGCTGGAATGGCCGATTCCCGGATGTCCTCCGTGCTCTGGAAGCGGAGTCGAAATCTCCGGGCAAGCGGCCGCGGCTAATGGTGACGGACTTCGCAACCGCCCCGTAGCGGGGGAATCGAGGTCTCGCGGTGGAATGGAAGCGATGAAAGAGAAATGGTTGACCCTGCTGAGCCCGCTGCTGGCGGTCGCCGGCTTGGCCCCAACATGAACGACGGCCGGCGTCTTGTCCCTGCTCGGGTTAGCGGGGAGCGCATCGGCGGGTCTCGCCGCCCGCTGGCTGTCGCCGTTGCTGCTCGGCGTTTCCGTGCTGCTCTTGGGGCGATCGTTTTACATTCTCTACGTCCACCGGCGGGGGAACCGAACCAGCACGCGTCTCACCTGGCTGGCGGCAGCGTTCGTGGCCGGTTTCTGGACCTGGCGGCTAGTCTAATGAGAGGGGGCTGGGATGACGGGTCGAGTCCTGCTTGGTCTGTCGGCGCTCGCAATGGGCAGTATGTTGGCAGCCGGGGATCGAGATGCCATGATTACCAACGCCATCGGGATGAAGCTTGCCCTCATCCCTGCGGGCCGGTTTTCGATGGGCTCTCCTGCCGATGAGGCCGAGCGCGATACGGATGAAGCCCAACATGAGATCGTGATCACGACACCATTCTACATGGGTGTCCATGAAGTGACCCAGCGCGAATACGAACGGGTCATGGGGAAAAACCCTTCGTTCTTCCATGCCAAGAACGGCGGCAGTCCGGACCACCCGGTTGACCAGGTCCTGTGGGGAGAGGCGGTAGAATTTTGCACCAAGCTCTCCGCGCTGCCCGAGGAAAAGAAGGTGGGCCGGCGGTACCGCTTACCGACCGAAGCCGAGTGGGAGTATGCTTGCCGGGCCGCGACCAAGACAGCGTTTCATTTTGGCAACACGCTCAGCTCCCGTCAGGCGAACTTCAACGGCCACTTTCCCTACGGCATGGCAGAGGGAGGAGGGACCTACCTCCAGAAAACCGCCAAGGTGGGCTCCTACCAACCCAACGCCTTTGGCCTATCTGACATGCATGGCAACGTGGCGGAGTGGTGTTCGGATTGGTACGACCCCGAGTATTATCGGCACAGCCCCAAAGAAGATCCGCGCGGTCCTGCCCAGGGCGTCGTGGACACCGGATTCGGTGGCTTCTACCATGTCGTCCGCGGCGGGAGTTGGCTCGACGAAGGCCGAGGTTGTCGGGCCGCCTATCGCTTCCGTTTCATGCCGAGCGATCGCTACCGTCTGGTGGGCTTCCGCGTGGTTGGCACGCCCATCGGCCCAGGGAAAGAGAACAAACCGGAGGAGCAGCGATGAAAGAGAAGCTGTGGAGTTTGTGTGCCATCGTCGCGGCTATCGGGGCCTTGGTGCCGCCGTGATGAATGCTGACCATCGTCTTAGCCCTGCTCGGGTCAGCGGGGAGTGCCGCGGCAACCTGGGTAACCGGTTGGTTGACGCCGATCCTGGTCGGCGCTTCCATCTTGTTCCTGGGGCGAGCGTTCTACGCCCTGTACGTGAAGCGAAATGGAACGCGGGCCACGAAAATCATCACTTGGTTCTCCTTCACCTTTGTTGTCGTGTTCTGGATGTGGCGGCTCTTTTTGGTTTGAAACGTGAACACTCTGGAACTCTCCAATCAAAGTTCCAGACACCTTGGGGTTCGTGGTTCTTTGCAACTCATAACGGGGGCTGTCCCCGTGCGGGAGATTCCTTTCATGCGTAGGCTGTTCCGATCGGTGGTGGCCTTGGCAGCATTGGCTATGGGCTTGCCGGGTTGTGGAAAGCCGGCGGAGGATGGCCGGCCTGCACCGTCGTCTTCCCCGGACCGGACCACGGACGGGGAGGCCGCTTCCTTGTCGAAAGTAACTTTTCTCGTGCCAGGAATGACCTGAGCGGTCGGCTGACCGACCCGGGTGCGCAACGCACTGGGAACTCTACCGTGGGTAGAGCAAGACACGATCCAGATGGATTTCGATGGCCGGGAAGTGACGTTCGGCATCAAGGATAAGAGCCACTTCGACGCCGCCGCCGTCCTGGACGCGCTGCAACGCCAGGGATTCCCGAATGCCAGCGTCAAGACTCCGCCTTCGTGATCTCAGGGAGAGCGAACCCATGTCCTCCTGCGTCTCCAGCGACCCGACGACCGCGGAGCCAAACGCTCTGGACCAATCGGTTGCACCGGTGGAAGCTCCAATGCAGACGCTCTGGGCGGCAGCCCAGCGGTATGGGACCCCTCTGTATGCCTATGATCTCGGCCGCATCCGCACGCAGATTGCGAAGCTCCAAGCACATCTGCCGGCCGCGGTTGGGATCCTCTATTCCTTGAAGGCGAATCCCTCACTCGGGCTCTGCGGCCTCTTGGCCGAGGCTGGGCTGGGCGCGGATGTCGCATCGGCCGGCGAGCTGGTCACCGCGCTGGAGGCCGATTTTCCGCCGCGGCGAATCGTTGTCACCGGGCCCGACAAATCCCCTGCCCTGCTTGCGCAGTTGCCATCCGCACCTGAAGCTTTGCTCTCCATCGATTCGGCCAGCGAGCTGCAACTGCTCGCCGGCCGAAGGTTGCCGCACCGCGCTCTGCTGCGCCTGCGTCCCGATTTCCCTTCCTTGGCAGCATGTGCTGCCGGGGCCGATGCCCGCTTCGGCGTCCCGTTCGAGGACCTGGCCCGTTGCCGGGATCATCTGCGTGCTGGGGATTTTCGGGTCGTCGGCTTCCATGTGTTCGCCGGTTCGCAGGTACTGGATGCCGCGGCCATCGTCCACCACTTGCGTAGTGCGTTGCATCTCTGCTGCCGTGCCGCCGACGTGTTAGGAATGGCACCCGCGGTCATCGATTTGGGCGGCGGCTTCGGCGTTCCCTATGGACCGGGAGATCAGGAGCTGGACTTGGCCGTGGTTGCCAAGGAGCTGGGCACGCTGCTCGAACAGGCGGCTCCGGCGCGGATCTTTCTGGAACTAGGAAGGTACCTGGTTGCCCAGGCCGGGTGGTACCTGACAAGCGTGATCGCACAGCAAACGCACCGCGGCCGGGAAGCCGTCGTCGTCGATGGCGGCGTCCATCAGCGTGGCGATCTCTGCGGACTGGGGCTGCGCTCCAAAGCCTTCGCACCGGTTGTGTTGAACGGCTCCGCGGCCCGGTCTTTTGAGGAGCCGCACCCCCTGGCTCCGAGAGATGTGTTGGGCTGCCTGAGCTTGCCGTCGGATATCTTGGCCGAGGCCCGTCTGCTGCCTCCGATTTCGGTGGGCGATGTGCTGGCATTTCCGAATGCGGGAGCGTATGGTCTGATGGCGTCGCCGGCGCTTTTTCATGGCCATTCGGTTCCTGCTGAGGTCGCCTTTGAAGGAGAGAACCTGACGCCGCTCCGGTTGCGTCAACCTGTCCGAAGTATCCTGGAGGGGCAGATGCGTCGTGTTCCGATCCGAACTTCTACACGTCCCGGTTGAGCGTATCCGTTGTGGTTTAAGCCGGCAGGATCGCGCCGAATCCAGCAGAGATCCCGAAGGCCATCCGTATCGGAACCACGCCAGAGCTGCGGTTCTTTGCTCGTGCCGATGAGGCAATTGCCAGCGCGCAAACCATCGCGCATGCTGAAGAACTCAAATTCACACTGCCAGACTCATCCGGTAAGGAGCGCACATTGGCCTGCAAAATGGTGGGTTGCATCACCGGACTCAAAGCGCAGCCATCGTCTTCCGCATATTCGTTCCATGCTCGGCACCAATGAAACCTTGCCGGCTTGCTTGGTGGTCTCGCGGCACATTGTTTGCTTACTCACCAGAGAGAAATCGCCTGCCGTAGAAGCTGCTCGAGTGGTGAATGTCCTTGTTGTTGAGAGCACGCTCCTGCCCAGGCGTTCATGAAACAAGTCGAAAGAGGTTGGGAATTAGCGGAACACTTACACCGACCAATCACGAAAACAACGCTGCCAACTGAAGGAAGACTGCACTGCAAGGGCGCATGCAGCCTTGGGCGTTCGTTTTTTTCCGTGCGTCAGTTTCTGTAAAAGGAGTCCGAGCATGTCCTTCATCACGAAATGCTCCTGCTGGCTCGCCCGACGAGGTCAACGGCGTCGTTTATCGATGGCGCCCCGGCGATCTTCGTCCCGAATCAGCTTGGAAGCGCTCGAGAGCAGGAACCTGTTGAGCACGCTGGTGGTCACGAAACCCACGGACACCGCGCCGAGCGGGGTGCCGGGAGAACTACGTAGCGATATCGCCGCCGCGTCTGACGGCGACAAAATCGTCTTCGCGGAAGGGATCACGACAATCACCTTGAACCCGACGCTCGGCCCCTTGGTCGTAAACAAGAACCTCACCATCGGCGGTCGGGCTGGCGGCGAGGGTAACGGCGGAGATGATGAGGACGGCGGAGACAACTCGAATAACGTGACGA
Organism: Gemmataceae bacterium; assembly: GCA_035295665.1. Lineage (GTDB taxonomy): Bacteria > Planctomycetota > Planctomycetia > Gemmatales > Gemmataceae > DATGIQ01. The sequence goes on from DATGIQ010000504.1 coordinate 22,011, forward strand.
TCAGCGGCGGCGGTGCCACGGAAGTCTTCGCGTTCGGCACTACCCGCAACGTCACGGATACCCTCCAGGACTTGAACATCGCTCACGGCGTTGTCCATGGCTCTTCAGGTAGCGGGGGCGGAATCTTCAACCGAGCAAACCTGACCATCGACCACAGCGTCGTATTCGATAACCATGCGGAGAACGGTTTCGCTGGTGGCGGGATCTACAACGCGGGCTCGTTACGCCTTGATCACAGTACCGTGAACGCCAACAGCGCGAACAACAGTCAGAACGGCGGCGGCGGCATTTATAGCAATGCAACCCTGATAATCGATCAGAGCACTCTCTCCAATAACGCGGCCGACGGCACGGCTGGCGGTGGCCTGGATAATGTTGGTGGCAAGGTGACGATCGACCATAGCACGATCTCCGGCAACCATGCCGATAACGGGAGTAACGCTGCCGGTGGCGGAATCTTTAATGCCGACAACGGGACCGTGACCATCGATCACACCGAGATCACCGGCAACCACGCCAACAACGGTCAAGGTGGTGGCGGCATCTTGAATGGAGGGAGGATGACGATTGACCACAGCACCATCTCCAACAACCACGCCGATGGGGGCGCGGGCGGCGGTGTCTATAACGGCAACACGATGACCATCGACCACAGCACCATAACCGATAACACAGCCCTGGGTGGCTACGGCGGCGGGATCTTCAACCTTGGTGGGTACAAGAATGGCACCGTGATGGTTCCCGGCATGCTGACGCTGAGCCACAGCACCGTCCGCGACAACGAGGCCGCTTTTGGGCCCGACATTTACAACATTGGCAAGATCGACGTTGATCACAGCGATGTGGGCAATAGTGTGGGTACGTAACAATCAGGTTCGACACATCCAGCGAGCAAGCCCCAGGAGGGAAGCCCCCTCTTGGGGTTTGTGTCTGCTTCATTCCAGTCTCCCACGCGGTTGAATTCTTGAAATAGTGGCTGGTGCCAAGCAAACGTGTGTGCTATGATTCCGGCTCCATGACCGTAGACAGTAGGTACTTCCCAAAGCACTCGGCAAAGACGCGGGCCATAAGGCTAACTGGTATCAGGGGGCGACCGAGCGGGAGCCTGCATCCGGGGAATTGCAGGACCGTGGTTTGGCAGAGAATGCGCTCGCAACGTTCTTGGGCAATGGCACACTGGAGAGCCGACTTCCGCCCTGGATGCTGGCAGCCAACCATCGGGAACGGGTGCTGCGCAGCTTGCGGTCGCTACGGAGCATGATGGCTGTTTGAGGCGCTAACCAAATACCCCGTGAACGGGTTGCCCAACAGACGGACAATCCGTACCATATGGCCCTCCGTAGGTCTTGCCGAAGTCTAACCCCAGCAATAATTTAAGGCCATAGATGCTTCGGGACGGTGGAACCTCGCTGCATCAACGCGGGCGACCTGCGGCCCTCGGACCCCCATGACCCTGTAACCCCCTAACCACCCTGGCGATGGCACTTCACGTTCAGCAGCTCTGTAAGGATTACCCGAGCCGAATTGGGCCGATCTCCGTCTTGCGGGGGATCAGCTTTCAGCTCCAGCGTGGCGAAGCCCTGGCTATCATGGGGCCGTCCGGTTCTGGCAAGAGCACATTGCTCCATATCCTGGGCACGCTGGATGGGCCCACCTCGGGGACGGTCCAGCTCGAAGGGAAATCGCCCTTCGCTCTCCGGGAGCGTGAGCTGGCCGATTTTCGCAATCGCCATATCGGCTTCGTGTTTCAGGACCACCATTTGTTGCCGCAGTGCTCGGTGCTGGAAAATGTCCTCATCCCCACGCTGGTCGGCTCTGATCAACAAGCCGAGAAGGAAGCGTGGGCGCGGCAATTGCTCGAGCGCGTGGGGCTGTCCAGCCGGCTCGATCATCGGCCGGCGGAATTGTCGGGAGGCGAACGGCAACGGGTCGCGGTGGCGCGGGCCCTGATCAATCATCCCCTCTTGCTGCTGGCCGACGAGCCGACCGGCAACCTCGATCGCCATGCCGCCCAGGCCGTCGGACAACTCCTTCTCGAGCTGCACCGGCAGGAGCAAACAATCCTCGTCGTCGTGACCCACAGCGCGGAGCTGGCCCGAAACTTTCCCCAGCAAATGGAAATGGCCGATGGCAATCTGCAAGCGGTAAGGGGATGAAATGACGTTTGGCCGATTGCTCCGGCAGAATCTGTTTTACCACTGGCGCGGCAATATCGCCGTTCTCCTGGGCGTTGCGGTCGGGACCGCTGTATTGACCGGGGCGCTCCTCGTCGGCGATTCACTCCGTGGCAGCTTGCGCGATCTGGTGGGCGAGCAATTGGGATGGGTGGACCATGCCCTGGTGGCCGGCCGATTCTTCCGCCAGGACTTGGCCGTCGAGCTCGGCGCCGGCCAGGTGAGTCCCGCCATCCTAATTCAGGGGACGGCCAGCCATGCAGCCGCTGCGTCGGATGACACCGGCCGGCGACGAGTCCAGCAGAGCGGGCGGGTCATGATCCTGGGCGTGGATGGTCGGTTTTGGGCGAACGGGGCCGCGCCATCGAAATCGGAAGAGCTGTGGCAGTCGGCGCGGGACGAAGTCGTGCTGAACGCTGCCTTAGCCGCAGAACTGGGCGTGGCCAGGGGAGACAAGGTAACCCTCCATTTGCAGAAAGTGAGCGCGATTCCTCGCGAATCGCTGCTGGGTCAGCGCGACGCTGCCGACGTAGTCGATGAGCTGCCGCTGGTCGTCCATGAGGTGATTCCCAACGAAGGACTGGGCCGGTTTAATGTGCATCCCAGCCCGGCCGTGCCGCGCAATGCTTATGTGCCGATGGGGCTGCTCCAAGCCAAGCTCGGCCAACCACGCCGCATCAACGCCCTGTTCATCGGCGGTGGGGAAACCGCGGCCTGGCAACAGGAGCTCAAACGCCATCTGACCCTGGAAGATTGGGGCCTGATCCTGCATTCGCCCGGGAGCCGTACCCAAAACCTCTTTGATAAGCTGGACCGCAATCACGACGGCAAGCTGACCCGCAATGAATGGCGTGGCCGGGTCGCCGAGACCTTTGCCCAGGCGGTCCGTGATTCGGACGATGTCCTGGAACGATCCAGAATCGAGGCGTTTTATCGCTCCCATCACAACTATCTCAGCCTGGAAAGCCGGCAGATGCTGCTGGAATCTGCCGTGGCGGAGTCGGCACAGCGAGCGGCCAAGGACGCCGGCTTGACGACAGCAGCCACCCTCGTTTACCTGGCCAATACCATCTCCGATGGGAAACACGAGATCCCGTATTCGATCGTGGCTGCGCTTGAACCCGGTTTGCCGCCGCCTTTGGGACCGTTTCTGCCGAGTGGCGTGGATCATTTGGAGAAGGGCGATATCGTGCTGGCGGATTGGAAGGAATCGCCGTTGCACCTGGAGCCGGGGCAGAAGGTTCAGCTGCGTTATTTCGAGCCCGAACAAGAGGGCCGTTTGCAGGAAACGACCGCGACCTTCCGCTTTCGTGGCCTGGTGCCGTTGCAAGGTGCTGCCAATGATCCTGACTTGACGCCGGAGTTTCCCGGCATCACGGATAAGCTCGGGATCCGCGATTGGAACCCCCCCTTCCCTTATGACAACCGGCGCGTTCAGCGGCGCGATGAGACATACTGGGAACAGTTCCGGACGACTCCCAAGGCGTATGTGCTGCTCGCCGATGGGCAACGGCTTTGGGGCAGCCGGTTCGGACATCTCACATCGATCCGCCTGGCTGTGGACACTGTCCAAAATGGTGGGACTTCAGCCGATCTGATGGCCGCGGCGAATACGTTCCGCCAGGCCCTGCCCCGCTATCTCGACCCCGAGCAAGGCGGGCTCGTGTTCGATGCGGTCCGGCGGCGCGGCCTGGATGAGAGTCTCGGATCCACCGACTTTGGTGGGTTGTTCCTGTGCTTTAGCTGTTTCCTCATCGCGGCGGCCCTGCTCTTGGTCGGCCTGCTCTTTCGGCTAAACTTGGATCGCCGGGCGCGCGAGCTGGGGCTGCTCGTGGCGACGGGCTATGCCCGTCGCACGGTACGGCGTCTCCTGCTGGCCGAGGGAGCCGTCCTCGCCATCCTCGGCGGATTTCTTGGCCTGGCCGGCGCCCTGTTGTATGCGGAGCGAATGCTGGCGTTTCTCACTTCGTTATGGCCCGGTTTCTTGCGCTTGCATACGACCGCAGGGAGCTTTGGCATTGGCTATGGGGCGGCCTTGGTCGTCAGCGTTTTGACGATTGCCTGGGCGGTCCGCGTGTTGGGCAAGGTTTCGCCCCGTGCACTCTTGAGCGGTGAAACCGCGGAAGCATCTGGCTCCGCCGTGGAACGCCGGCCGGTGCGCTGGAGTCGCTGGCTGAGCATGGTGACGGCTGTGCTCGGTCTGGCTTGTCTCGGTTTGGGTCCCCTGGTGCGCGACAACAAGATGCAGGCCATGTCGTTCTTCGGCTGTGGAGCCTTCCTGCTGACCGCCAGCTTGGGAATGACATGGACGTGGTTGCGCAGCGCACGCCACGGTTCATTGCGCCGGCAGAGTGGGCTGGGCTTGGCGCATCTCGGCATCCGTAACGCGGCCCGGCATCCGGTGCGGAGCCTGTTGACGGCCGGGTTAGTGGCTTCGGCGACGTTCCTCATCGTGGCCGTCGAATCGTTCCACCGCGCTCCGGGACAAGATTTTTTCGAATGGGGCTCCGGCAGCGGCGGGTTTTCGCTCCTGGCCGAGTCCGATGTACCGATCTTCCAGGACTTGAACAGTCCCCGAGGGCGTGAGGAGCTGAACCTTTCGCCGGATGCCGATCGCACCTTGAGCGGGATTACCGTTTTCCCCTTGCGGGTTCGGGCCGGAGAGGACGTGAGCTGTTTGAATCTCTATCAACCGCGTCGGCCGCGCTTGCTCGGTGTGCCCCCACGACTCGTGGAACGGGGCGGCTTCCAATTCAAGGAGAGCGAAGCCCAGTCCGAGGAAACGCGCTCCAACCCGTGGCTTCTGCTGCACGAGCCTGCCCCAGACGGCGCTATCCCGGTCTTCGGCGAGGCGAACACGGTAGAGTGGATCCTGCACAAGGGGATGGGCCAGGAACTCACCGTGCCGGACGAACGCGGCCAGGCGGTTCGGCTACGGATTGTCGGCTTGCTTCAGGACAGCGTATTCCAGAGTGAGCTGCTGATGTCCGAAGCGAACTTCCTCAAGCTCTATCCGCGTCAGGAGGGCTATGGCTTCTTCCTGATCGATGCCCCGGCCGAGCGGACCGGCGCGGTACGAAGTTTGCTGGAGACCGACCTGGCGAATTACGGCTTCACGGTGACGCCGGCGGCGCAACGGCTACAAGCATACTTGGCCGTGGAGAATACGTACCTGTCCACGTTTCAGGCGCTCGGTGGTCTGGGCCTCCTCCTGGGCGCGTTCGGGTTGGCGGTCGTCCTCATGCGGAGCGTTTGGGAACGGCGCGGCGAGTTGGCGTTGTTGCGCGCCCTGGGATATCGGCAAACGGCCCTGGGTTGGCTGATGTTGGCGGAGAACGGCTTTTTGTTGGTGCTGGGCCTGGGGATCGGAGCCGTCACGGCGTTCTTGGCGGTGGCTCCCCATCTGCTCGCGGGGAGCGGTGAGGTGCCTCTGCTCCGCCTGCTTGGTCTGCTCGTCTTGGTGCTGATGATTGGGTTGACGGCCGGGGCGGCAGCGGTGGCGGCCACGGTGCGTGCCCCGCTCCTGGCGGCGTTGCGGCGGGAGTAAGCAACACGAAAAAAAGGCATCTGGAACTTTGATTGGAGAGTTCCAGCTACCCTTGGGTTCGTGGTTCTTAACAACAGCAAACGGGTTCCCGAGCCTGGCTGGGCCGGGAAGCGTTGCGTTTCTAACGAGGAGAGAGAAATGGAGCTAAAACTCTGGCAAGCATTTGTTCTGGGCACGGTCTTGGCCTGGGGCGTTTATGTACCGGTGTTGCATGAAGGACAGAAGGAATTGGGAAACGGCTCGCCGGGTGCAGGCTCGGTGCGCGCCTTTCTGTGCGTCGGCTTGGCTTATTTCTTCACGGCCGTGATCATTCCCTTGGCCCTGTTTGCGCTCAACCTTGCCGGAGGCGAACCCTTGGAATTCACCCGGGACGGCGTCTTCAACTCGCGAGGGATTACATTTGCCATACTCGGCGGCATGGCCGGCGCCGCCGGGGCCCTGGGCATTATCCTCGCGCTCAAGGCCGGCGGAAGGCCGCTCTACATCGTTCCGCTGGTTTTTGCCGGCGCGCCCATCGTCAGCAGCATCGTCAGTTTGCTTTGGCACCCTCCGGCCGAAGGTACTCCCGATTGGAAGTTTTTCACCGGCATCGTACTCGCCGCCGTAGGCGCAGGGATGGTGCTCTATTCCAAGAGCCAGCTCGATATGAAGAAATCCAAGACCGAACTGCACGCCCACAAGCAGATGGTCTCACCGGTGCAATCCCGAGCCGAGGAATTTGAATCGTGAGCGCCGGAGCGGTGCTGGACTTGCTCCGCTCCAAACCGCGCTTTCTCAGCGACGGTACACGATCTTGCAGCATACAAGCCTGATGCGCCAGCGAAGCGTGGCGCCTTCCTTCGCTGGCGCATCAGGCTTGTGTACTACCGGCTTACACACGGTGTACGCAGAGGGCCAGGCTTCAGCGGCGGCGGATCCATTCGGGGCGGAGATATTTCTCCGCGACCAGTTGCCGAACGCGATCGCGGGGCCAGGCAACCTGATCCGTCTCTGCTTCCCAGGCCGACCGGAGCCGCCGCCGCAATTTGGCCGCATCCGCCGGCAAATTCATCAAGAACTCCGCATGATCCCGGCCGCCCCGGTAGTCCGGCTGACGTGCCGGCATGCGGAGATAGTGTGCCATTTGTTGGAAATCGAACCGATACAAGAGGGTACCGTGGTGGAGCAAATACATCCGCTTGCGCTGCTGTGAATTGCCGGAGAACTTTCGGCCATCGATGGCCAGATCGCTGGTGCCGGCACAGGCGATTCCCGGCGCGATGTCGGACAAGGCTGCGCGAATCCGTTCCAGGATGAAACCATACGTAGACCGGATTCCGGCCAACGCTGGGGAACGTGCATAGGGAAGCACGAGACTGTAGCACAGGCAACCCGTCGCCAGCAGGACGGTGCCGCCGCCGCTGGACCGCCGCAAGATCGGCACGCCACCGGCAAGGCAAGCCGCCTCGTCCGCATCCTCGGCCAAGGGACATCCCGACCCGAGGACGACGGCTGCCTCCAGCCATTCCCACAAGCGCAGCACCTCGCCGCCCTGGCCAATCTCGGCTTCCACGAGCAGGGCCTCGTCCAGTGCCAAATTCTCCGCAACGGTTGGCAGGGTGAGATCAAGAAACTGCATGGATGTTTCGTCGGGTCGTTGACATCGACCGCAATGTCAGCTATGCCATGAGTAAGAAACCCTAACAACCAGGTGTCTGGAACCTTGATTGTAGAGTTCTAGACACCTGGTTGTTAGGGTTCTTGGTCTCTTTATCTGACCGCGCGAGCGCCAAGATGATCCTTCCTTCCCTGATCGAATCGGACCCGTCCATCTACGACGTGCAAACCACCGCCGCCGGACCATCCGGCTCGTTGCCGCTCACCGAGGAGTTGCTGCTGCACGCTCCAAGCGGGGACCTGTTCGGCTGGAGCCAGGATGTCGGCATGGGCTGGAATCCCGCCGAACTCCAGCGCAAGGAATTCCTGCTCCTCAGCACCCAGGGAGGTATGCGGGCACCGGACGGCAGCCCCATTGCCCTGGGCTACCACACTGGCCATTGGGAAGTGGGATTGCTGGTGAAGGCGGCGGCGGAGGAACTTCGGGCCTTGAAGGCTCTTCCCTTTGCCGGGTTCGTGACCGATCCCTGCGATGGCCGGACCCAGGGCACGCCCGGCATGATGGACAGCCTCCCCTACCGCAATGATGCAGCGCAAGTGTTCCGCCGCCTCATCCGTTCGCTGCCGACCCGGCGCGGTGTGCTCGGCGTGGCCACGTGTGACAAGGGGCTCCCGGCGATGATGATGGCGTTGGCGGCCATGCACGATCTGCCCTGCGTCTTGGTCCCCGGCGGGGTCACGCTGCCGCCGGCCGCCGGTGAAGATGCCGGAAAGATTCAAACCATCGGCGCCCGCTTCGCCCACGGCCAGATCACCCTTCAGGAAGCAGCCGACCTCGGCTGCCGAGCCTGTGCCAGTCCGGGCGGCGGTTGCCAGTTCTTGGGTACCGCCGCCACATCCCAGGTCGTTGGGGAAGCGCTTGGTTTGGCGCTCGTCCATTCAGCCTTGAGTCCATCTGGGCAACCCATCTGGCTCGACCTGGCCCGCCGATCGGCTCGCGCTTTGGTTCACCTGGCCGAGCTGGGGAACACGGTGCGCGACCTGGTCACCGAGGCCGCCCTGCACAATGCCATGGTTGTTCATGCGGCGTTCGGCGGCTCGACCAACCTGCTTTTGCACATTCCGGCTATCGCTCACGCGGCCGGGTTGCGGCGGCCATCGGTCGACGATTGGAGCGCAATCAACCGCAAGGTTCCCCGCCTGGTCGATGTCTTGCCCAACGGACCGGTCGGCCATCCGACGGTTCGCGTCTTCCTGGCCGGCGGCGTGCCGGAGGTGATGCTCCATTTGCGCGGCTTGGGTTTGTTGGAAGAAGGTTGCCTGACTGCCAGTGGCGAACCACTCGGCCCTATGCTCGAGTGGTGGGAGAAGTCGGAGCGTCGGCGGCGTCTTCGGGACCTGCTGGCGGACAAGGACGGCGTCGATCCTGATACGGTGATCCTGAGTCCGGAGCGAGCCCGTTCTTGCGGGCTGACTTCGACTGTGACATTTCCGCGTGGCAACCTGGCGCCGGAAGGGAGCGTGATCAAGAGCACGGCCATCGATCCGAGCGTCGTCGATGCGGATGGCGTCTACCGGAAGATTGGGCCGGCTCGGGTGTTTACGAGTGAACAGTCAGCGATCGCGGCCATCAAGAGTCGCGGACCGGACCGCATTCAGCAGGGAGACGTGCTGGTGTTGATCGGCCGCGGACCCATGGGAGCTGGGATGGAGGAGATTTACCAGATCACTTCCGCCCTCAAGCACCTCCGCTTTGGCAAGCACGTGGCCGTGTTGACGGATGCGCGGTTCTCGGGAGTTTCCACCGGTGCCTGCATCGGACACATCGGACCCGAAGCACTGGCGGGGGGCCCGATTGGAAAGCTCCGCGATGGGGACCGGATCGCGATCGTCATCGACCGCAATCAGCTGGAAGGAACGGTGGATCTGGTGGGGGAAGGTGAAACGATGTTTGGGCCGGAGGAGGGTCGCCGGGTTCTGTCTCGCCGGCCGTTTCGACCCGACTTGGCCCCCGACCCCGACCTCCCGCCCGATACGCGGCTCTGGGCGGCCTTGCAGCGTGTCAGCGGGGGCACATGGGGCGGCTGTGTGTTCGATGTCGAGGCGATCGAGGCCAAGCTCCGACAGATAGACTAGCCGCGCCCAGACCAGCCAGGCGGCGGTTCTCGATGGCTTTGGCCTGGCAGCATTGGTTCGGATGTCCGTGGGCAACACCGGCCCGCTTGCAGGCGCTGGCGATGGCGGATCGTACGAGACGAGGGTGTACCACCTGTTAGGCCGCACCGTCCGATGGGCGGGTCCACGGAAGACATATTCCCCAAAAGGCGGATCACTACTACGCCCGGAGGGACTCGAACCCCCAACCTATGGTTCCGAAGACCATTGCTCTGTCCAGTTGAGCTACGGGCGCACCGATCAAAGCCCATCTCGTTTATTTGTACCGGTTCGGCCTCCGGGAACAAGCTTCTCACCCAGCCAAGCGAAATTTCAAGCGAGTTACTTCGGTGGCTGAGGACCGCCTCAGATGCTCCATGAGTAGCCTGGTTCGGCAGCGCTGTTACGGCAGTGCCGGTGAAGTGTAATCGGCTCGAGAAGAGGGGGCTTTCGGCTGACGATGGACCCGCGCTGTTTTTCCCACTGGCCGCTACATTGAAGCCATGTTGCGAGCGTTTGCGCCTTGCCGGTAACGTGCTTCCCCATGTCGGCCGACCGCAACCTGCTCTTCGGCATTGTACTACACCTGGTCACGCTGCAGTGCTAGTCAATCCTGCCCAAGCACGGATCCTCTTCCCACCCCAGTCGAATGTGGGTACATTGCACAACAGAGGAGCAGAGAGCCATGTCCCAGATCGACCTCCGTGTAAAACACAATCGGACGCGCGAGCAAGCCCGAGCCCAGCTGGAGACGGCGGTCCGCGAAGTACAGAACCGATTCGGTTCGATGGTGCAGCGCGTCACGTGGTCTGCTGATCGGGATATGGTCAAGCTGGAGGGGACGGGCGTGGAGGTGCACATGCGCGTCGATGACCAGGAGCTCCATGTGGCTGCCGATCTCCCGTTCTTGGGAGCACTCCTGGGCAGTCCACTCATGGCGGGCTTGAAGCGAATTGTTCAGCAGACCTTTCACAAGCAGTTAAAGTGACATCCATTTGACACCCCCTGGGTCGAGGGTCCTGTCGGGATGGACGATCGTCGCGTCTTGGAATGGCCATCTGCCTGTCAAAACGAAGGATGTATCGGACCATCCGCCCGCGCGCTTAATCTACTTCTTCACTCGCTTAAAAAGAAGCCGTGGGGGAATCGCAGGGTAGTTGGTCACTTTGCTGCCCGTCGCGATGGCTGTCCGTGCGGCTGCCGGCACGACAATGCCCACGTATTCCCATCCCTCCTCAGTCGTCCGTGCTAATGCGTTGTTTGCTTCATCGTCCCCGTCCGCGAGAGTGAACACCTTGTACTCCCATGTTGGTTGGGCCATCGCCTTTTCGCGCTGTTCCATATTTTTGAGCTTCTGATCGTGGTCGGCGGCCAAGGCCCGAAGCTCGGCCCGAAGCCCCTGCGTCTGTTCATCGACCGCGGCCTTCTGAGCTTGCAATTCCCCGATTTTGTCGAGAAGTTCGGCTTGTTGGATTTCCAACGGCGGCTGCCGGTCGGCATTCGGCCGGTCCTGTCCACGAACGATCTGTCGCCTTGCGACCACAAGCCCCATTGCGACCATCAGCCCGATCATCATGAGTGCACCAAACCAGGCTTTCATATCAATCTCCTCCAACGTGAGTTGAATATTTCTCCCATACCCTGCCGTCCCTGGCCGTTCGGCGATCCGAATCGCATGTCCTCCCGAATTCTTCCGCACTCGTTGACTGTCGCCCGGAAAGCTTACCATACGGGCTGCTGACGCTGACCTTTCTCTCCCCCCTTCGATGACTTCCACCGGTTTACGCTGCACGAACAACCCTCCAATTCTCCGGAATTATCTGGGAGCCGTTTGAGGTCCCGGGAGAATTTTAAGAGAGGTAAACGGGGGTGTGGAAACGCATAGCCCCGTGGCCCGGTGACGCGCGCAAGCACACATGGACTGCATGAAGAACGGCTTGTCGCATACAAACTCCGCCAAGGTCTCCGGCCCACATGGACCAGTGGCCCCCTGTTCCCGCCCGTTCCTGTCACCTCTCTCGCCGGGCTTTTATGAGCGTGCCACTCTTTCCAGCCGACACCTCTCCCCTTAGAATCGACAGCACGGTGGCAGGATGTCCGCGGCCGCGCCGGATCTCTGCAGCCGCTCAATGAACACCCTTCGCTGAGGCGACCCGAACCCATGGAGATGCAATCATGAACGTCGGATTCGATCGGCCTTTGTACATCCTGCCCTTTGATCATCGTGGCTCGTTCCAGACGAAGATGTTCGGCTGGAAAGGAACGCTCACTGACGCCCAGACCGCAGAGATCGCCGCCACCAAACAGGTGATCTACGATGGCTTCAAACAGGCCGTGGCCGCCGGCGTACCGAAGGAGAAGGCCGGCATCCTCGTCGATGAACAATTTGGCGCCGCCATTCTCCGCGACGCCGCCAAGCATGGTTACTCCACTTCGTGCCCCGCGGAAAAGAGCGGGCAGGACGAATTCGATTTCGAATACGGCGAACAATTCGCGCAGCACATCGAGGCGTTCAACCCTACCTTTTGCAAGGTCCTCGTCCGTTACAACCCGGAGGGCGAAAAGACACTCAACCAGCGCCAGGCCGGTCGCCTCAAACGGCTGTCGGATTATCTGCACAAGCACGGGCGCAGCCAATTCATGTTCGAGCTATTGGTCCCCGCGGAAAAGGCACAGCTCGATCGGGTTCATGGCGACAAACATGCCTATGACCTGGAGATGCGTCCCGGGCTCATGGTGCGAGCCATTCAGGAGCTACAGGATGCGGGCATCGAGCCGGATGTCTGGAAAATTGAGGGACTCGATCGCCGCGAGGATTGCGTTAAGGTAGTCGCAGCCGCACGCCGCGGCGGCCGGAACAAGGTGGGCTGCATCGTCCTGGGCCGCGGCGAAGACGACAAGAAAGTGCGCGAATGGCTCCAAACCGCGGCTCATGTCCCGGGGTTCATCGGCTTTGCCGTCGGCCGGACCAGCTTCTGGGATCCACTCATCAGCTGGCGCGAAAAAAAGACGAGCCGTGAGGCGGCCGCCACCGAGATCGCACGCCGCTATCGTGAATGGGTGGATATTTTCGATAAGGCCGTCGCATCGTGAATTCCGGGGATAGGGCCGGGCCGTTGCTCATGATCGTGCGGGAAGCCGGTGCACAAGCCTGACGCGCCCGCAAAGGATCTTCGCGGGCGCGTCAGGCTTGTCGGCTGCATTTAGCCCCGTTCGCTTTCCACGCTCTTGAGCAGCTCCTCCCCCGTCATGCGGTGGGCGGCATCGTGGGGACAGGCGTAAACGCAGCTGGGCTGGCCGTCCAGCTCGGCGCACAAGTCGCAGCTCGTCGCCTTCTGCTGGATGACGGCAATCTGCCTTCCCGGATTCAAGGGGTCCGCTCGGAACTCCTCGAAGGGATGCATGTTGATGTTGCCGTAGGGACAATTGTCCGCACACTTCCCGCAGCCGATGCACCAGTCTTCAATGATAATTTCACGCGAATTGCGACGGCGAATGGAGCCAACCGGGCATCCCACCATGCAGTACGGGTCGAGGCACGACCGGCACGAGCTGGCCACCAGGTATTTATCGAACCGAAGTCCTTCGCGGATGAGCCGGGTCACGCCATCATGGGCATCCGCACACGCTTTGGTGCATTCATCGCAGCGCGTACATTTTTCCAGATCGAGTACCAGGAGACTTTGGGCGTTCATCAAACCCTGCCGCAGGAAATCTCCCAGCGGAACGTTGTTGACCTGTTGAAATGCCTTGGCATTCTCACGCAAATGGTCAATCGCGATTTTGACCAGACGCTGCCGAACCTGAGGGAATTGGTCCAGGATCTCTTGGAAATCCTCCCCCTTGATCCGCACCAAATCGACGTGATCGATGGCGCTACACGTGGCCGTGCGCACGCCGGGCGGCGCTAGCTCATGAATCTCGGGGATGTGCGACATCAGACCGATTTCGCCGAAATAGCCGCCCGGCCCAATGTAGGTCAGGACCTGTTCCCCGCCTGGTCCGTTCTGGGCCACTTTGACAAAGCCGATGCGGACCAGGTAAAAGTGATCGGCCAAATCCCCCTGACGGAACACGACTTCGCCGGGATTCAACCGCAACAGCTCGACCCGCTGTCGGATGAAATTGACGAGACGGGCAAAGTCGGTTTCATTTTCCAACATTTGCGAAAAAATCCGCACGCTTCGCAAGTGGCTCTCGACCGCTCGTTGCCGATACATCGCTTCCAGCTTGGCCCGCGAAGACTTGCTCCGCTGCAAAATGTAAAGCACGTTGCGGAGCATTTCGAGCACCGTGCAATCCTCCGCGGCTTGCACCGTGGCCGAACGCGGATACGAGCTCATGCACGTCATTTCGCCGAAGAGATCCCCCGCACCCAGGGTCGCCACGGGATTGTCGTAGTCGAGCGAAACAGGAGCATCGATGTGGATAAAGCGTGAGTTGCTTTCCTCGTCGCGGGTGTCCTGGTCGCGCCGCTCCAGGCTGCTGGTGAAACGGCGAATCAGGCCGAGCGGACCCCAGTTGACGCGATCGCGCTTTCCCTTGTGCCCTTTGACGTGCTTGATCGGCGCCTGGATGAAAACCTTCACCGACCCCTTTTCAATGTAGAAGGCGGTCGCCCCGAAATCGCCTTCGCGGCAAATGATGTCCCCTCGTTTGAATTGGCGCCGAACCACGGCCCCCTTGTTCCAGTGCAAGAACGGTAACGAGACTCCCTGGAACAACTCGAGCGTGGCCAGCTTCTCGGCCGACACCGGCTCGGCAGGCGGCCGGGCATCTTTCCAGGCATCGGGTTGGACATAGCTGCGGTTGGTAAGGGCTCCCGTGGGACACGACACCATGCACTCCCCACAAGAGACGCAGGTGGAACTGCCCATCGGGCTGTCCAGGTCGAAGGCGATGCCGGCTTTGTAGCCCTTGCCGCGCCGGCCGAGGACTTCGTTGCTGCGGATTTCGTTGCAGCCGCGGATACAGCGATCGCAAAGAATACAGGCATTATGGTCCACGGCAATGACGACCGAGGAATCGTCATGCTTGCGGTGGGCCGGCGACTGCGGAAAGCGCGAGGCCGTGATCTCGAAGACGCGGGCGTACTTTTCCAGCTCGCAGTCGCCGTGCTCCTTCTCCTTCGCACAGGGACTCGGATGGTCGGCCATCAACAGCTCGGTCACGATCTTGACCGACGACTGCACCCGCGGACTGGTATGGTGTGTGAAGATGATCATCCCCGCTTCGACGGGACGATAGCAAGCGGGGGCCAGCCGCCATTCCTTGCGGCCATCCTTGAATTTCACTTCGACCGAGCAGATCCGGCACACGCCGACCGGAGTCATGTATTCACGGTGGCACAGGGTGGGGATTTCGATGTTTGCCTTGGCGGCGGCATCGTAAATGGTGGTGAGACGGGGCACGGCCCGCCCCGTGGGGTCATAGCTGACCGATACGCGGGGGACCGAAACTGTTTTGCCGTCTATCTCTACCTCAAGGGGTGCCTGGTTCAGTAATTCGGCCGTCGAACGCAGCGTCGTGATCATCTGCCCTTCGACCGTTACCTGCACCGACTCATTGGTGTTACTCATGGGTCGCCTTCCTCTCCGCAAGGTGCAATTAAGCACGGGCTCTGCCGTCAAGGTATTTATCCAGATCTTCGCGGAAGTGTTTAATTACGGTCGTAATGGGGTTGGCGGCCACTTGCCCGAGCCCGCAAATCGAGGTGGTGCCCATCGTATCCGCCAGCTCACTGATCAGGTTCAGATCCTTGCGGGAACATCGTCCGTGGAGCAGCGCATGAATGATCTCGACGAGTTTTTGCGAGCCCATTCGGCAGGGAACACATTTGCCACACGACTCATTGCGGTAGAACTCCACACAGTTGAGTGCCATCTCGACGATATTGGCCCGGTCGCCTACCACGACGCAGGCGGCTCCGAGCATCCCCCCCATCGCTGACACGGTATTCAGGCCCAGGGGGAGATCGAGGAGGTCGTAGGCCGCGACATCGGCCGCCAGCTTGCGCTCCTTGACCAGGCGATCGACGAATGGCTTGGGCAAGTTCTCGATTTTGATCTTTGCCGGTAGGAAGCCGCCGGAAGGACCCGAAAGTGCGATCGCCTTGAGCCGTTGTCCGCCACTCATGCCTCCGGCAGTATCGAAGACCAGCTCCCGAACGGTCTGACCAAACGGCACTTCATAAACACCCGGCCGATTCACGTCGCCGCTGATCGACACGAACCGCAGACCGGTCTCACCGTTGGTGCCTGCATCGCGATACCACTCGCCGCCCCGTAACACGATGGCCGGCACCCATGAAAGGGTCTCCACATTGTTGATCACGGTCGGCTTGCCGTAGAGGCCGTTGAAGACGGGAAACGGCGGCTTATTGCGCGGTTCGCCACGCCGGTCTTCCATCGCTTCCAGCAGGGCACTCTCCTCGCCCTGGATGTAGCCCCCTGGACTGATGTACGTCTCCAGCGAAAACGCGCGCCCCGAACCCTTGACGTTTGGGCCGCAGATCCCGGCTTCGCGGGCATGGGCCAGCGCCTCCTTCACGGCTTCAATTTCTTCTTCGTACTCATGGCGAATATAGATGTAGCCCTGGGTAGCCCCGGTCACGAGGCCGGCCAACACCATGCCTTCGATCACCAAGTAGGGCGTGCGGCGGAGAAGTTCCCGATCCTTGAAGGTGCCTGGCTCACTTTCGTCGGCATTGCAGACGACATATTTGACATCCCCCGGAGCCGCACGGACGGTCGACCACTTGAGATGGGTCCGGAACCCGGCCCCGCCCATGCCGCGCAAGTCGGCCGTCTCGAGAGCGGCGAGGATACTGTCGACGTCCGTCTTTTTCAGGAAGCGATCCAGGGCTTCGTAGCGTGGCTGGCCGGCGTAGGGATCGATCTTCCAGCCGAGGGGTGCACACTCGGCCTTCTGCTCGGGCAAGGATTCTTTCGCAGCCGCGGACAGGATCCGGGTCCGCAGTTCCGTATCGGACAACCCGCGGTAAACGTGATCGTTGATCGAAACGGCTACCGGACAATCGCATTGGCCCAAGCAGGAAACACCACCCACAGCGACTTGTCCGTTGCCCAGCTCGTTGGCCACGGCTTCCAGATTGTCCTGCACGCGCGGGGCGCCGCGCAGGTGGCAGGACATATCGCGACAGACCTTGACGTCCACCACCGGCGGCGGCTGGAGACGGTAAAGGGGATAGAAGCTGGCCACTTCATGGATTCGGTGCAGGGGCACCGCGAGCCGCTGGGAAAGGGCACGCAGCTCCTCCGGCGGAAGATAACCGCAGCGTTCCTGAATATGGTGCAATTCTTGGACAATCATGATCATCTTCCCCACATCCGGGTCCCCAGCATCTGCCGAGGATTCGCTTCACGAACACCTCAGGGTCTTCCTTGCAAAAACTCCTCGATGTTCCGCTTCACAGTCACTCCGCGCTTGACCGTGCCAATGCCCTGAAGCGGATTTTCTCCGTGATGGTAGCGATGACACTCCGTGCAGTCGAACCGCGCCCCACCTTGAATCTTACCATCCCGGCGAGTTTGTGGACTGTGGCACTGCAAGCAGGTATCCATATTGGGGAGCAGAACATCGGCACTGACGGCCGAGGTTTTCGCCTGTGCATGGCAAGCCAGGCAGTCCAGAGCCCGATGGGCGGCATGATCGAACACCGCGTGTTTGAACCAGACCTCGGGGACTTGCGGCGGCACGATCCGATTGGGGACGATCTGGGCCCCGCTACGTTCGGAAACATGGCACTCGCCACACGTTTGCTTGCCCAGGAACACCTTCCTGTCTGCATCCTCAACTTTGTCCCGATACAGGAACGCTTCCATTTTGCCAGCCAGCTTGGCGTCAATTTCTTTCCGCATGCCGGGCGGTGCTTCCGTCGCATTCATGCCTGGTAGGGGACGCCGCATCGGCTTGGGCAGGTCACGCTCTTGCTTCCCAAGCTCCTCCTCAGCATAGGCTCCCCACAGAAAATCATGTACCTGGCGCGGCTGGAGGCCATGAGGAATGGTCAGGTCCGGCGACTTTGGATCAAACGTCAAGGGGTGACAGGCGCGGCAATGATTCTCGTAGCGGATCGGCAGCATGAGATCCCCGGCAGCGCGCGCCGGCAAGCTGGTGACGGCCATGCTCTTCGTGGCAAGATCAGCTCGGTCCAGAACGTGGCACGAGGTGCAAGTGAGCTGGACGAGCGCGGCATCGTCCTTTTGGCCCGCCGGCTGCTGCTGCCGATAGCGCTCGCGCTCCTGAGGATCGCGGATGTCGCCCAGCTTCCACTTGGCTCCTGCCATCCCGTTGGCCAGGTGCATTTGATGGTTGAATTTGAGTTTTCCCGGATCTTTGTCAACGTGGATCGCCGGGTGATGACCTTTCTCGAAACGAGTGACTGCTGCCTCGTACTGCGGCTTTCCATCCATGTGTGCGGCCAAGTTGGCATGGCAGTTGGTACAGTCGCTGTCGGGCAGATGAACGAGCGACGCATCACGGCCCTGGTGATCATGATGACATCCGCCGCAGGTGGGGGTGTCGCTCTGCTTCTGGCTGGCATGGTGAACGGGCCCGGCATGGCACTGCTCACAACGGGATTTGCTTTCCTGGAGATTGCCGACCAGGGCCGTGGACCAATGGGTACCGTTGATTGGAGCAAAGGGAACGTGGCAGCTCTCGCAATTGGCTTCCCAAGTAGCGTGGGCCGCCGCCACCGGTCCACGGGAGTAGCGGAGCCGGCCCTCATCGCTCATCCCGAAACCGATCGCCCACCAGCCGAGGGCGAGCACCAACGCCAGCACCGTCAGCCCCAGCTTCCACCGGGTTAGAGCGTCCGCCTGCTTGAAGTAATTGAGAGGAATCCGAACGGCTCGCTGTTTGGCGGTTTCCGGCGGCCGGCGGGGGTCTGGAGGGGCCATGCTAGCTCCAGTTACCAGTACTTGATGGCAACCCAACCATGGACAAACATCAACGCGACCAGTGCGATCGAAAGAGATAGGTGGATCGAGAGCCAGCTGTGCAGCCAAAAATGCATCCGCGCTTGTCGATCTAACTGGCGGCGCTGCTCACAGAGGCTCTCCAGCGTATTAACCGTTTCGTGGGTTTCCGGAGGCAGTTTGGTCTTGAGGTCGAGGAACATCGCGGCGGCACGGCCAGGATTCCCTAGCGGCGAACCGGAACCGCTTCCCTTGTCCAGGAAGGGAGCGATGCTCGCTTGGAAAAAGTGGCGTAACGGTTCCGCCTCCGGTATGGGTTCGCTCGGCACCCGTGTTTGCAAAACCTTTCCCTGGACTCTTCCCGCCGACCGGACAACTCCCACGGTCAGGTAACCAACCGCGCGCAGCTCGGCGGCTTCCTGCTCTTTTTTCGGGGCGGCCGCGGCGTCCTCCGGGGCGCCGCACGTTGCAAGGACAAGCCGTTCCGCTTCCTTGGCGAGCTGACCGACCACGCGGTCAATCTGGCTGTAGATTGTTTCGGCCGGTACTTCGTTGAGCATCATCTGGGGAATGATCTGCTGAAAAATCAGGCCCACGATTCCGCTGCCAATGACGATCAGCAACAGGATCATGAGCACGCTGCTGAGAGTGCCCCCCATGCGAAACCCACTGTGGTAAATCAGCAAGGGCAAGCAGAGCAATCCGAGCCAGATGTGGGCGCGCATCCACACTTTGGCACGGCCTATCCGCCAGGTGCGAACTTTCTTCCGCCACCAAAGGAGAACTTCAAAAAGGATGATTACCCCGCCCACGACACCAAACGTGAAGCCGGGGAGGCTGCTTCCACCAGGCCACCGGGGTGCACCGACCCCTACCAGAAAAAACCAGACACTCGCTGCTGCGGTGGCCAGGACGACGAACAGGATCCAGGGCACGTGTTCAGCGAGGGTTCTACGATCGATCAGCACAGGGGGCTCCTCCGTGACAGAGGCGCGCTCAGGACGTAAACCCGCGCACTATGGCAACGGGGCCTGCGAATACCGATACTCTCCTCGTAAACTTCAGAATTTCTAGCAACCCATCTGGACGTTGTCAACAAACACGTTATCCTTTCTCCAGAATTGCAGAAAAATTTTTCATCTTGTCCGGACGCTTTGCTTGCATTGGCGTCGGATCGGGGTTATGTTACACGCACTCTTCCCTCTCCGAGTCTAAGTAGGTGCCCCGATGAATGCGTGGGCGTGGCTTCGGCTCTTGGCAGTGATCGGCTTGGCGGTGACGCTGCGAGGCGCGCTCAGCTCCCGCGAGCCTCGTGCAAGCGAGGCGGAACCCGCGCCCGTCTCGGTCCCAGCGACGGCTGACCAGCCACGGGCGATGGGGACTTCCTCCTGTTCCGGACGCGCTTGCCACGGAAGCCTGGAACCGACGGGAAACGAGCTGGTCCGGCGCAACGAATACACGAAATGGCTCCTCCATGACAAGCACGCTCAGGCGTACCTGGTGCTCTGGGGCGAACGCTCGGAAACCATTGCCAAGAATTTGGGTCTCAAGGCCGCCCACACGGCGGAACAGTGTCTGGCGTGCCATCAATATCCCACGGCGTCGGCCCTTGTGAATCAGCACCGTGAGAGCGAGGAGCTCGGCTTCGGCGTCGGTTGCGAGGCATGTCATGGTGGGGCCAAGAACTGGCTGGAATCCCACACCCAAAAACTTTCTCCCAAGCAGAAGGCGGAAGATGGGATGATCGACGTGGGCCAACCTGCGCAGTTGGCCAAGACGTGTGTCGGCTGCCATGTGGGTTCGCCGGCCGCTCCTGGTTTTCCCGGCGTGCGCGATGTGAATCATGACCTGATTGCGGCCGGACACCCGCGCCTGAATTTTGAGTTTGCAGCATATCTCATCAACGTGCCGCCCCACTGGAACGAAAAGAAGGAAACTCGCTCCCCCGAATCGGCATCGGGCACCTGGGCCGTGGGCCAAGCAATCACGGCCAAGGCAGCCCTGGAGTTGCTCGTTCACCGGGCCAGCCCGGCCAAGGCTGACGCTCGGCAACTTCCCTGGCCCGAGTTCGCCGAATACGATTGTTTCGCCTGTCATCACGATTTGCAGGCTACGAGCTGGCGGCAAGAGGCGGGGCATGTGAGCCGGCCGCCGGGTTTACTCCGTCCGAGCGTGTGGTATTACACTATGCCCCGGATGCTTGCCGAACCGCGCTACGCGAATGTTCCCGATCTGGTGAAGGCGTTCGATGATCTTGAAGGATTGCTGCGGATGCCTTACCCCAATGCCAACCGGGTCGCTGACACAGCCCGAAAGGCGAGCCGGCAAATCGACACTCCCTTGCTGGAAAAACTGGCGAGCCTGCGTACCGATGCCAGGTCCTTGGCGCTGGCCTACCGAAAAGATCTGGAGAATGGCCCGCGTATCGCGGCCCGGGATAATTGGGACGCTGCATCGCAGCTGTACCTGGCGCTTGCGGCCCTTCAAGAGGACCAGCGCGATCCATCCATCGAAGCGGCGATCCGGGAACTCATCACGAAACTGGCCTTTCCGGCAGACAAGGGACCGAAGGAGAGATACGATAGTCCGAAAGATTATCAACCGAAGCGCATCCAGGAAATCTTGAAGGCACTCGGTGAGTGAAACAATCCGTGGGCGCGAAGGCGAACAGTGAGAAGGTAACGCCGCGAAACGCAAACGTCCTCTCATCATAGAGCCGACCAACCAGGAGTCATCATGGCCAACCCCCTCATCGAAGTGCAAAAGTTCGGACAGAGTATCTGGTACGATAACATCCGCCGTGGGCTCATCACCTCGGGCGAGCTCATGAGCATGGTGGACCACGACGGGTTGCTGGGCGTGACCTCGAACCCGGCGATTTTCACCGCGGCCATCACCGGGAGCCCGGATTATGACCAGCCTCTCAAAGCTCATGTGGCCCAAAAGGTCGGCACGGCCGTAGCAATCTACGAGAAGCTGGCCATGGAGGATATTCAGCTCGCCGCCGACGTGCTCTACTCCGTCTATCTCCGCACGAACCGGATTGATGGCTACGTGAGCTTTGAGGTTTCCCCGTACCTCGCCAACGATACCGAGGGAACCCTCAAGGAAGCGCGACGGCTGCACGCTGCCCTGGGCCGGGAAAATGTGCTCATCAAAGTCCCCGCCACGCCGGCCGGCATCCCTGCCATCCAGACGCTGATCGGTGAAGGAATCGGCGTGAATGTCACCTTGTTGTTCGCGGTCGAGGCTTACGAAAAGGTGGCCAACGCCTACATGACCGGCCTCGAACACTACGCCGCCAAAGGAGGTGATTTGAGCAAGGTCGCCAGCGTGGCCAGCTTTTTTATTAGCCGCATCGATTCGCTTATCGACGATAAAATTGCCGGTCCTGGTCAGATGCTCGATACCACCAAGGACTCCCGGCGGCGCGAACAGCTCAAGAAGCTGGTAGGCAAGATCGCCATCGCCAACGCCAAGTTGGCTTATGCCCGCTACAAGGAGATCTCCAGCAGCGATCGCTGGAAAGCGCTCGCCGCCAAGAAGGCCATGCCGCAGCGGCTCCTGTGGGCCAGCACCAGCACCAAGAACCCAAAATATCCCAAGACACTTTACGTGGACGAGCTGATTGCAGCGGAGACGGTCAACACGGTCCCGGCAGATACGTTTGTGGCATTCCGCGAACAGGGAAAAGCTCGGCCCAGCTTGACCGAGAACTGGGCCGAAAGCCTCGAACAAGCGCGCGAGACCTTGGCCACCTTGGAGGAAGTCGGCATTTCCATGAAGGAAGTGACCGACACCCTCCTCGCCGACGCCGTCAAGAAATTCTCCGATCCGTTCGATAAGCTCCTTGCCTCCGTGGAGCAAAAACGCCAGGCCCTGCAAAGCGGATTGGCTTCCCAAACCTACTCCGTGGGCTCTTTCGCCGACGCCGCCAAGAAAAATCTCGAAGAGTGGCGTGTCCAAGGTAAGATTCGCCGTCTGTGGGCTGGAGACGGCTCCATCTGGTCGGGGCAGGATGAAAAGGATTGGTTGGGTTGGCTGCACATTGTCGACGGTCAGCGCGAGCACAGCGAACACTTCGTGCAAATGGTCGACGATATCAAGAGCAGCGGTTTCAAAACGGCACTGCTGCTGGGCATGGGTGGATCGAGCCTGGCCCCGGAAGTGTGGAAGAAGACCTTCGGCAAGGTAACGGGCTTCCCGGAGCTTTATGTGCTCGACTCGACCGTACCGGCCCAGGTCAAGGCAATCGAGAAAAAGCTGGACCTCAAACAGACGCTCTTCATCGTCTCGTCGAAGTCCGGCGGCACGATCGAACCCAATGTCTTCAAACAGTACTTCATGGAGAAGGTGAAGCAGGCGGTTGGTGCCGATCAGGCCGGGTCACGTTTCATCGCGATTACCGACCCGAAGACCAAGATGAACGAGATCGCCAAGAAGGATCGCTTCCGGCACATTTTCTTTGGACTCAAGAGCATCGGCGGTCGATTCTCGGCGCTGTCCAACTTCGGCATGATTCCCCTGACCATCATGGGCGTGGATGTGATCGATTTCCTCGATCGCACGGAGATCATGGTCCAGGCGTGCGCTTCGTGTGTGCCGCCGGAATTGAACCCGGGGGTCGTGCTGGGCACGATCATGGGAACGTTGGCGAAGGAAGGACATGATAAGGTCACGATCATCGCTTCCCCGAAGATCGCTAGCCTGGGTGCCTGGCTCGAACAGCTCTTGGCCGAGTCCACGGGCAAAGCCCACCCCGTAACCAAGCAGGGCACGGGCCTGATCCCGGTTGACGGCGAAAAAGTCGGCCCGCCGGATGTCTACGGCAAAGACCGGCTGTTCGTTTACGAGCGGCTGGCATCGGCTCCGGCGAAGGAGCAGGACGAGGCCGTGGCGGCCCTGGAAAAGGCCGGCCACCCGGTGGTGCGTATCAATCTGGCCGACCCAATGGATATCGGACAGGAGATGTTCCGTTGGGAGATCGCCACGGCCGTGGCTGGCTCAATCCTTGGGATCAACCCGTTCAACCAGCCGGACGTAGAGGACGCCAAGGTAGCCGCCCGCAGCCTGATGGCGGAGTACACCAAGAAAGGGAGCTTGCCGGCCGACAACGCCGTGGTCGAAGACGGCGGCATCAAACTGTTCACCGATCCGCGCAACGCCGATGCCATTGCCACGGCCGCCGGTGGCGCCAAGGGAGCGGCTGCTTACCTGAAAGGCCATCTGGCACGCATTAAGCCCGGCGACTACTTCGCCATCAACGCCTATCTCGAAATGAACGATGCCCACGACCAGGAACTTCAGGCCCTGCGCCACGCCGTGCGGGATAGCAAGAAAGTGGCGACGACGCTCGGCTACGGCCCGCGCTTCCTTCACTCGACCGGCCAACTCCACAAGGGCGGCACCAATAACGGCGTCTTTCTCCAGATTACCTGCGACGACGCCGAGGACGTGCCGATCCCGGGTGAAGCCTTCAGCTTCGGCATTTTGAAGCAGGCCCAGGCGCTGGGCGACTTCAAGGTGTTGTCGGAGCGCAACCGGCGCATCCTGCGGGTTCACCTGGGAGCCAACGTACGGGAGGGGTTGGCTCGGCTGCGCCAAATCATTCAGCAGGCGTTGGCCAAGTGAGCAGCATGAAAACCCCTAGAATACCGGCGCACGAGCCACGACCGTGAGGGAGCGCTGCTCCCTTTCCTGACGGTCGGAGCTAGTCAGAAAGGAGCACCTGTGGGCACGACTGCGACGCCAACCGACTGGAAACACTCCATTGAACAAAAAACCGTCAACACGATCCGCACGCTTTCCATGGACGCGGTGCAGGCAGCCAACTCCGGCCATCCCGGCACGCCCATCGCCATGGCTCCGGTGGCCTATTGCCTGTGGCAGCGGTTTCTCCGCTTTGACCCGGCCGATCCGATCTGGCCCAACCGGGATCGGTTCGTGCTGTCGATGGGCCATGCCTCGATGTTGCTGTATTCGCTGCTGCACCTGAGCGGCGTCAAAGCCGTGAACGCCAAGTACGAACGGCTGGGCGAACCTACCGTGAAGCTGGACGATATCAAGCACTTCCGCCAGCTCGACAGCAAATGTGCCGGCCATCCCGAATATCGCTGGACCAGCGGCGTGGAGACAACGACCGGCCCGCTCGGCCAAGGAGTGGCCACCAGCGTCGGCATGGCCATCGCCGGCAAATGGCAGGCGGCGTACTTCAACCGTCCCGGCTTCGATTTGTTTGACTATGATGTGTATGCCTTGGCCGGGGATGGCTGCATGATGGAGGGCATCTCCGGCGAAGCGGCTTCGCTCGCCGGTCACCTCAAGCTCAATAACCTCTGCTGGATTTACGACAATAACAAAATCACCATCGAGGGGAACACCTCGTGGGCGTTTTCCGAAGATGTGGCCACGCGCTTCATTGGCTATGGCTGGAACGTGACGCGGGTCGGCGACGCCAATGACCTCGACATGCTGGAGCGGGCGTTCAAGACCTTCAAGAGCGCCAGCGACCGGCCGACGCTGATCATCGTCGATAGCCACATTGCCTGGGGCGTTCCCGGCAAACAGGATCACCATTCGGCTCACGGCGAGCCGTTGGGCGAGGCAGCCATCACCGCCGCGAAAGAATTCTATGGTTGTCCGCCCGACAAGTTCATCGTGCCCGACGGCGTTTATGAGCATTTCCAGGACGGCATGGGCCGGCGTGGCCACGGTCTCCGCGAAGCTTGGTTCGCCAAGTTCCGCGAGTACGAAGGCAAATATCCAGAGCAGGCCCAGTATTTACAGGCGATGCAGCAACGCGAGCTGCCGGCCGGCTGGGACAAGGACCTTACCACCTATCCGGCCGATCCGAAGGGAAAGGCGGGGCGCATCGCCTCCGCGGAGGTGCTGAACAAAATCGCTCCGCACGTTCCCTGGCTGCTGGGTGGCTCGGCGGACCTGACCCCGTCCACGAAGACGCGCATGACTTTTTCGCAGAACGGCAAAAAGGAGGCCGCCGGCGATTTCCTTGCGGAAAGCCATGCCGGGCGGAATCTCCACTTCGGCATCCGCGAACATGCCATGGGAGCGATCCTCAATGGCCTGGCGTTGTCGAAGGTGCGGCCCTACGGCTCCGGCTTTCTGATTTTTAGCGACTATGGCCGGACGCCGATTCGTTTGGCGGCCATCATGGAAATCCCGGTGATTTACATTTTCACGCATGATTCCATCGGGGTGGGCGAGGACGGGCCGACGCACCAGCCCATTGAGCAGCTGGCATCGCTGCGGGCCATCCCCGGCCTGATCACGTTGCGGCCCTGCGATGCGAACGAGGTGGTCGAAGCGTGGAAGGTGATCATGAAGTCGCGCCACGAACCGGTCGCCTTGATCTTGACCCGGCAGGACTTGCCGACCCTGGATCGCAGCAAATACGGGCCGGCAGCCGGACTGGCCAAGGGAGCGTATGTCCTGGCCGATGCTGCGGGGGGCAAGCCAGATGTGCTCCTCTTGGCCACGGGGAGTGAGGTGTACCTGTGCATCGAGGCCTACGAACGGCTCAAGGCGGAGGGGATCAACGCGCGCGTGGTCAGCATGCCGTCGTGGGAAATCTTCGAGTACAACTGTGCCCGGGATCCCAGCTACCGTGAAACCGTCCTTCCTGCTTCCGTGGCGGCGCGCGTGGCGGTGGAACAGGCGTCCGGCTTCGGCTGGGAACGCTACGTCGGCCTGAACGGGTCCATCGTCGCCATGCGCACCTTCGGAGCGTCGGCACCGTTGAAGGAGCTTCAAAAGAAGTTCGGCTTCACGGTCGAAAACGTGATCGCTGCGGCCAAGGAGCAGCTCAAGAAAACGAAGCGCTGAACGGTACCTCGAAAGGGATTGTGAATCTATCTCGATGTCCGCCGTTCCCGACCACGGGCCACCGGACACACACCTTCTGAAAAGGAGAGCAACGTGCAACTGGGCATGATCGGCTTGGGGCGCATGGGGCAGAACATGGTGGTCCGGCTGGCGAAGGCCGGACACCAAGTCGTTGTCAATGACAGCAAAGCAGCGGTCGTCGAAGAGACGCTCCAGCGCGCGTCGAAAGAAGCGAATTCCAAGGCCGTGGGAACCAGCACCCTCAAGGACTTGATCTCGAAACTCACCGCGCCGCGGGCCGTCTGGTTGATGGTGCCTGCCGGCGTGGTGGACCGCGTCATCGCCGACTTGGTCCCACTCCTCCAGAAAGGCGATATCCTGATCGACGGCGGCAATTCCTACTACATCGATGATATTCGCCGCAGCA
The DNA here is from genome assembly GCA_035295665.1 of Gemmataceae bacterium. Lineage (GTDB taxonomy): Bacteria > Planctomycetota > Planctomycetia > Gemmatales > Gemmataceae > DATGIQ01. The sequence continues at coordinate 48,693 of DATGIQ010000504.1, forward strand.
AAGAACTGGCCGCCAAGGGCATCCATTATCTCGACGTCGGCACCAGCGGCGGCGTCTGGGGGCTGGAACGTGGCTATTGCCAGATGATCGGCGGCGATGCAGAAGCTGTGAAGCATCTCGACCCGATCTTCCGGGCGCTGGCTCCGGGGGAAGGCCAAACCCCGGCCACGAAGGTACAGGCTCTGGACGACAAGGGAAAGTCGGCAAGCCAAACGCGGACAGCCAAGGGGACGTCGGTGCAGGGCTACCTTCATTGCGGGCCATCGGGCGCTGGCCACTTCGTCAAAATGGTCCACAATGGGATCGAGTATGGCCTGATGGCTGCATATGCCGAAGGCTTCAACATCCTCAAGCACGCCAATGTGGGCAAGCAGGGCCGCGAACACGCCAGCGCCGAGGTCACGCCCCTGCGCAGTCCCGAACACTATCAGTACGATTTCAATCTGCAGGAAATCGCCGAGGTCTGGCGGCGCGGCAGCGTGGTGGCCTCCTGGCTGCTCGACTTGACCGCCGAGGCGCTGTTGGAAAATACGGAGCTGCCGATGGAAGAACAAACGGTCAAGGAGCATGGCGTGCCCGATTCCGGCGAAGGCCGCTGGACCTTGCTGGCCGCGATCGATGAAAGCGTGCCGTGCACGGTCCTCAGCGCCGCGCTCTATTCTCGTTTCACCTCACGCCACGAAGAACAATTCGCCTGGAAGATCGCCCAGGCTATGCGTCGGAAGTTTGGTGGCCACTGATCCACGCGGTGTTTCGCGGCGGTTCTACGAACCGCCGCGAAACGGTTCCGAAGATCTTGGAGATCGTTATTCATGCTGCAAAAAGAAGCATCCAAGTCCCTGCTGCCGCAGCCGAATATCCTGGTCATCTTCGGCGGCGACGGCGACCTTGCTTGGCGGAAGCTCCTCCCAGCGGTGTACAACCTCAACGTCGATGGCGCGTTACCGTCGCACTTTGCCGTGGTATGTTTCGGCCTACCTAGCACCAAGGAAGGCGAGGATGGCGATCCGGACGAATACATTCGCAAACGGGCGCGGGATGGAATCTCGCGGTTTTCCCGGCAGGCGCTGGACGACAGTCGTTGGACGGATTATGCCCGCGGATTGTTTTTCGTCCCGGGCAGCTTCGGGGATGCCCGCGCCTACGCCCAGCTCAAGGCGAAGCTGGAGTCGCTGGACCAGCAATTCGGAATTCCGGGAAGCCGGGTCTTTTACCTGTCCATCCCGCCGACGCTTGTGGGGATGTGCGTGGAGCACCTCAAGTCCGCCGGAATGGTCAGCGATCCCGAAGAAGCCCATGCCTTCACGCGGGTGATTGTGGAAAAGCCCATCGGCCGCGACCTCCCGACGGCCCGCGAAGTCATCCGCGCCGTCGGCCAGGCTTTCGATGAGAGCCAAACTTATCGCATCGATCATTACCTCGGCAAGGAAACCGTGCAGAATCTGTTGGTGCTCCGTTTCGCGAACAGCATCTTGGAGCCATTGTGGAATCAGAAGTATATCGACCACGTGCAGATTACCGTGGCCGAGGAGGAAGGGCTGGCCCAATGGAACCATAAAACCGGCGAGATGACCGCCAGCCGGGTTGGTTATTATGAAGGGGTGGGCGCTCTCCGCGATATGCTCCAGAACCACATGCTCCAAGTGTTGTGTGTGGCCGCCATGGAGCCGCCTTATTCCCTTGACCCCGATGTGGTGCGCGACGCCAAGGTAGAGGTCTTGCACTGCCTGCGTCCCATGACCGCCGCCGACGTCAAGAAAAACGTCGTGCGGGGTCAATACATCGAAGGGGACGAACATGGCCACCGCGTACCGAGCTACCGGCACGAAGTCCGGAAATCATTTGAGGAATGGTCGCGGAAAAGCAATCCTCCGAAACCGATCCCTCCCGAATCGGTGAACTCGACCACGGAAACGTTCGTGGCCATGCGGGTCTTCATCGATAACTGGCGCTGGGCCGGTGTCCCCTTTTACCTGCGCACCGGTAAACGGCTTCCCAAGCGTGCCAGTGAGGTGGCCATTCAGTTCAAGGAAGTGCCCCAGGTGCTCTTCAACGCCCACCCCGATGTTCCCCTGGAGCCAACGGTCCTGGCGTTGCGCGTGCAGCCGGAGGAAGGCCTATCCATGCGCATCGCCTCGAAGCTGCCCGGACCCAAGGTACGGATCTACCCGGTCAAGATGGAGTTCAATTACAGCTCGAGTTTTGGCGGCATCTCGCCGGAGGCGTACGAACGGCTGATCCTGGATGTGATGGCCGGCGACGCCACGCTGTTCATGCGCCGCGATGCGGTCGAAACGGCCTGGCAATTTGTGATGCCGATCCTCGAACAATGGGAACACGAGCGGGTGTTGAACTTGCCCGAGTACCAGTGTGGAACCTGGGGACCGATCGAAGCGGATCGCCTGATCGAAGCCGACGGCCGGCACTGGAGGACCTTATGATCCCTCCAGCTTTTCCAGCACCATTCCCAAGAGACTCACGCCATGATTTTGGCCGGTGATATCGGCGGCACGAAAACGGTAATCGCACATTATGACGAATCGGGCGGTAAGCTGCGCCAGCTGCGTGCCGCCACCTTCAAAAGCAAGGATTATCCCGCGCTCGAGAAAATTCTCGCAGCTTTTCTGAAGGACAGTCCGGGGTTGTCGTTGCGTGTCGGCTGCTTTGGCGTAGCCGGGGCGGTGATCGACGGAAAAAGCCAGACCACCAACCTACCCTGGCAGCTCGACGAGCAGGCGTTGGCGCGCGCCATCGGCGTGGCGCGGGTGAAGTTGCTCAACGACCTGGAAGCGGCTGCCTATGGCATGCTTCACCTTTCGTCCGATGAGATGTGCGTGCTGAACGCCGGCACTCGGCCCGGCCGCAAAGGGCATGCGGCCGTCATCGCCGCGGGCACGGGGCTCGGAGAAGCCATGCTTTATTGGGACGGCCAACGGCATCATCCGCTGGCTTCTGAAGGCGGCCACGCCGACTTTGCACCGCGCACCGACCAGGAGATCGAGCTGTTGCGTTATCTGCGCGGCAAATGTGGCGGACACGTCAGCTATGAGCGCGTCCTCTCCGGCCCCGGATTTTACAACGTTTATTGCTTCCTGCGCGATAGCGGACACGCTCCCGAGCCGGCGTGGCTCACGCAGAAGCTCCAAGGAGGAGATCCAAACCCCATCATCACGCAAGCGGGCTTGGCCGGCGAGGACCCGCTCTGCGTCGCCACGGTGGAACTCTTTTCCACCCTGTACGGAGCCGAAGCGGGCAATCTGGCGCTCAAGTGTGTGGCCACCGGTGGCGTGTTCGTGGGCGGCGGCATCGCTCCGAAGATGCTATCGGTGCTTCAGGGCGGGAGCTTTATGCGCGGGTTCACGGACAAAGGGCGGTTCTCCGGGCTCATGAAGAGCATGGGGGTGAGCGTCGCCCTGAACCCGGCCGCTCCGCTGATCGGTGCGGCACACTACGCTCTGCAACTGTGAGGAAGTTGTCCCCTTTTCGGACTACGCGATGCGCACCTATGAAAACGACTGAGCACAAACGACTGCGCGAAATCGAGGATGAAAGTTTCGGCTGGCGCCGCTGGGGGCCCTACATCAGCGACCGCGCCTGGGCCACGGTTCGGGAGGATTACAGCGCGGACGGAAATGTCTGGGGATATTTGCCGCATGATCTGGCCCGCAGCAAAGCCTACCGCTGGGGAGAGGACGGCATTGCCGGGATTTGCGATCGCTTTCAAATCCTGGTCTGCGCGCCGGCATTCTGGAACGGCAAGGACCCCATTCTGAAGGAGCGACTCTTTGGTCTGACCCCGCAGGAGGGCAACCACGGGGAAGATGTCAAGGAGTATTATTTCTACCTGGACAATACGCCGACCCATTCGTACATGCGCTGCCTGTACAAGTATCCGCAGGCTGCCTTCCCCTATCGCCAGCTCATCGAGGAAAACCAACGCCGTGCCGGCCAAGGCTTCGAATACGAGCTGCTGGATACGGGCGTCTTCGACGAGGATCGCTATTTCGATATCGTCATCGAATACGCCAAGCTCAACCCGGAAGACATTTGCATCCGCATCGAAGCCTTCAACCGCGGCCCCGAGCCCGCGCCGTTGCACATTTTGCCCCACCTTTGGTTCCGCAACATCTGGGCGTGGGGCCAAGAGGCTGAGCCGGAACCGATGATCCGGCCCGGCCTCGAAGGATCAGACTTTCTGACGCTGGTGGCCGACGACGGCAAGCTTCGGATGCCTCCCGAAATTCCGGTTCACTATCGGCTCGGCCCGCGGACCCTGTATGCTTCTCGCGGAGGCACTCTCCTGTTCACGGATAACGAAACGAATGCACCGCGTGTCTATGGCCCAGGCGGCACGAGCCGAACCCCCTACGTCAAGGATGCCTTTCACCGCGCGGTCATCCACGGGGAAGCGTGTACCAATCCCAACCGCGTCGGCACCAAGGCGGCCATCCATTATTGCTTCGATGCGGTGCCCGCCGGTGGCTCGGTCAGCGTGCGGTTGCGCCTTTCCGACCGCGGCAACCTGCGGACACCCTTGGCCCGGGTGGATAAAGACATCGCCAAGCGGCGCTCCGAGGCGGACGAGTTTTATGCGAGCATCCATCCGCCCGAGGCGAATGCGGCGGAGTGCGCGGTCCAGCGCCAGGCCTTGGCCGGCCTGCTCTGGAGCAAGATGATCTACCTTTTCGACACGAACGCCTGGATGGATGGCGACAATCCGAACTGGCCCCCTCCAGAATCGCGGCAGACGATCCGCAACCAGCATTGGCGTCACCTCAATTCGATGCGGGTGATGACCATGCCCGACAAGTGGGAATATCCCTGGTTCGCGGCGTGGGACCTGGCGTTACAGTGTGTCGCCTTTGCCCTGGTTGATCCGCGCTATGCGAAAGAGCAGCTCTGGCTACTGCTCTTCGAACAATTCCAACACCCCAATGGCCAGATCCCGGCTTATGAGTGGGAGTTCTCCGATCTGAATCCGCCGGTGCATGCCTGGGCGGTCTGGCGGGTCTACAATCTGGACCGCATTCACAGCGGCAAGGCGGATCGGCTCTTTCTGGAGCGCTGTTTCCACAAGCTGCTCATCAACTTCGCCTGGTGGATCAACAAGGTCGATCGCCAAGGCAACAATATCTTCGAAGGCGGGTTCCTCGGCCTGGACAACATCACGGTCGTCGATCGCAGCGTCCGCACGGCGGATGGCTGTGTCCTGGAACAGGCGGACGCCACCGGCTGGATGGGGATGTACTGCCTGAACCTGATGCGGATTGCCCTGGAGCTGGCCAAGGAGGACTCGGCTTACGAGGGGCTGGCCACCAAGTTTTTCGAGCATTATGTCTACGTGGCGGCCGCGATGAAACGCATGGGCGGCCGGAACTACCAATTGTGGGATGAGCGGGATGGCTTTTTCTATGATGTGCTCCGCTATCCCGATGGCCAATTTCACAAGTTCCGCGTCCGCTCGTTGGTGGGGTTGATCCCGCTCTTCGCCGTCGAACGACTCGAAGTCGAGTGGATCAAGCCATTCAAGGAGTTCAGCGGTTACTTTGCCTGGTTCATGAAAAACCGCCGGGAGCTGGTCAAGGATGTCGTGCACCCGGTCGAACGGGATGGCGAAACGACGTACGTACTGACGATCGTCAATCAACTCCAACTCGTTCGCTTGCTCCAGCGCCTGTGGGATCCGGGCGAGTTTCTCTCGGCCTACGGCATTCGCAGCTTGTCCAAAGCTCACGAGGCCCATCCGTTCGAGCTCGATGGCCGATTCGTCGGCTACGAGCCGGCGGAGGCGGTCTCGAAGATCAAGGGGGGCAATTCCAACTGGCGGGGACCGATCTGGTTTCCGACCTGTTTTTTGTTGATTGAATCGCTGGGCAAGCTGGGGAAGGCTTATGGCACAACGTACACGGTGCCCCTTTCGGGACCCAACGGTCAGCAGATCACGTTTCCGCAGATGGCCAAGGAGATTGCCGATCGCCTGATCCGGATTTTCACACCCGACGGTTCCGGCCGGCGGCCGGTCTATGGCGGGACGCGAAAGTTTCAGGAAGACCCGCACTGGCGCGATCACATTCTGTTCTACGAGTACTTCCACGGCGATAATGGGGCGGGCCTGGGCGCGTCGCATCAAACGGGCTGGACGGCGCTGGTGGCTTCGCTCATCGATGAGTGGCGGAAATAGTGTCCGGGCCCTGCTCGGCAGCGATACGCCTTCCTAGCTTTCGCAGCCGCAGACCGAGCACGATCAAGACCACAGCCCAGGTGGCTCCAAACTCCAGCGGTGCCCATAGCAGGTCGGCGGCCATCGCGAAGGCAAGGCCAAGGAACGCCAGTCCGATCAATGCACAGTATCCCCAAAAGTTTACCGCCAGGGCAATGAAGGCCAGGCCGCCCAGGA
>DATGIQ010000505.1:0-3200 GCA_035295665.1 Gemmataceae bacterium
CGAGGCCCTCGCCAGCCGCAACGCATCGTCCTTCCATTGGACCGCGCGCCCCATGAAGGCGCGTATTGATCTCGACGACAAAGATTCTGTCGACGCTGCCCTCAAATGCCGGCCCGCGGTGAGTTAAGGCTCCTTGTTTCAAGGAGTTCATTCGTTCTCTGTCTCTTGGTGAGTTCGATACTCTAATTTGGCCCACTTCGATGCTTTAATTTGGCCCACCTGAGACAGCCCCGGAATGGCAACATTTCGGGATGGACAGGAGGCGCAAAGTGGAATTATTCGAAGAGATCCGGCGCGGCTATGCGGCCGGAGAGACGGTCCAAGGACTGGCCAAGAAGCATGGCGTGCATCGACGAATGGTGCGCCAGGCAATCGCGAGCGCGATCCCGCCAGGGCGAAAGAAGCACGCACGGAAGCGGCCGAAGGTGGGTCCGTTGAAGGATGCCATCGAGGGGATGCTGGAGGCGGATCGGCAGGCGCCGCGGAAGCAGCGGCACACGGCGCATCGGATCTTTGCACGGTTGCGGGAAGAGCACCCGGAGTTTCCGATCGCCGAGGTGACCGTGCGGCAGTACGTGCGGAAACGGAAACAGGAGCTGGGGGGACGGGTGGCGTTCGTGCCGCAGAGCTACGACTGGGGCCAGGAGGCTCAGGTCGATTGGTTCGAAGCGGTGGCGAAACTGGAGGGGGAGCCGTGCAAGCTGCAGTTCTTCGCGATGCGCAGCATGGCGTCGGGAGACGCGTTTCATCGGGCCTACACGCATGCTACGCAGCAAGCGCTATTGGAGGCGCACGAGCTGGCCTTCGCCTATTTCGGGGGCGTGTTCCGGACCCTGCGTTACGACAACATGGGATCGCTGGTGAAGAAAATCTTGCGCGGCCGGCAACGCATCGAGACCGATCGGATCATCGCGTTCCGATCGCACTGGGGATATCAAAGCGAGTACTGCAACCCGGCGAAAGGGAACGAGAAGGGTGGGGTGGAAGGAGAGTTGGGCTGGTACCGGCGCAACTGTCTGACGCCAGTGCCGGAAGCTGAGAATCTGGCGGCGTTGAATGGGCATTTGCTGAGCGCCTGCGTGGCGAACCGCAAGCGCACGATTCACGGGAAAGAGATGACGGTTGGGGAAGCCAGCGAACAGGAGCGGTCCTGTCTGTTGCCGCTGGCCCAAGAGGGATTTCCTTATGAAGAGGTGATCTATCCGCTGATCGTGGACGGGCATGGGCGGGTGAGGGTGAAAACCAACTGGTACTCGGCGCCCTTGTCCCCGGGGTGGCGGGCCGCCGCGGTGGTGGGGCCATCGGAGATCGAGATCCGACACGACAACCAGTGCGCGGCCCGACACCCGCGGTGTTACGGGCGCGGTCATCAGATCCTGAACCTGGAACATTACCTGGACGTGTTGGAAAAGAAGCCGGGAGCCATGGCGGGCTGCACGCCGCTGCAGCAGTGGCGGCAGGCGGGTCGCTGGCCGGAATGCTTGGACCGGATCTGGCAGCAGTTGGAGCAACGGCACGGCAAGAGTGCCGGGACGCGGGAGATGATCACGCTGGTGCGGGTGGGTTCGGTGGGAGGATGGGACCGACTCATCGCGGCGGTGGAAGAAGCGTTGCGGCTGGGGGTTACGGATGCCGCCGCGGTGCTGCACATTTTTCATATGCCCGACGCGCAGCAGCGCCAGCAGTACGCCATGGCGCTGGCGGAAGAACTGGTACAGTTCGAGCGGCCCATGCCAGTGATGGATGAATACGATCTGTTGCTGACCGGCCCAGGGAAGGACATTCCATGAAGAACCCAACGGAGAGTCTGGAGCAGGCCAGCGTGCGGCAGTATTGCAAAGCCGTTCGGATGCCGGCGGTGGGAGCCAACTTCATATCCATGGCGGAGCAAGCCGCCAAGGAGAATCACAGTCATATCCGATACCTGGAAGCATTGTTGGCGATGGAGTGCGAGGAGCGGGACCGGCACGCCATCAGCAACCGAATTCGCGATGCGCAATTGCCACGTATGAAAGCCTTGGAGGAATTTGATTTCACGCAAGCGCCACAGATTCCGGCGGCCCGCATTCGGGAGTTGGCCGAAGGCGGCTACATCGCGCGGAGCGAACCAGTGGTGTTCATCGGCGAGTGCGGCACGGGCAAGAGCCATCTGGCGACTGGACTGTGCCTGGCCGCGTGCCGGCAAAAGCGGCGGGTACGCTTCACCACGGCGGCGGCTCTGGTGAATGAATTGGTGGAAGCGAAGCAGAACAATCAAGTACGGCGGCTGATGAGTCGTTGGCAGAGGTATGAGCTGATTGCGTTAGATGAAGTGGGGTATGTACCGCTGGCGGACATCGGTGCGGAGTTTCTGTTTCAGGTGATCTCGGAGCGGGCCGAGCGGGCGGCGATTATCGTAACAACCAACCTGCCGTTCTCCGAATGGACCACGGTGTTTCCCAATCCCCGATTGTGTAAGGCGCTTTTGGATCGGATCACGGATCGGGCACATATCATCGAAACCGGGACGGAGTCGTTCCGTTTCCGCCGCACCATGGAAAGGAGGAAGAAGGGCTGACCTTGCACACATTCTCATACGTGAGCCGTTGCCGGCGCCCTTACTCAAACGCGCAGGTCTATGGGGCACGGAAAGAGCACAAAGGAAAAGGAAGTGGAACAGTCTTTAAAATGGGGCTCCGCCCCAAACCCCGTGCCGGCCTCCCTCCGCCTGCGGCGTCAGTACGGCCGGTGGTTGGTTTTGGTTGGTTGGTTTTGGTTGGTTTGGACGGCTGTTTTGGATAAGTCGGTTCTGCTGGATGGTTTTGGTTAACTGAAGCTTGGTTGGCTGGAGATTTTGGACTCCGGTTAAAATGACGTAGAATATCAAATCCGGGTGGGCCAAATTAAAGTATCAAAGTGGGCCAAGCCGGAGTATCGAACTCACCTTACTCGAAAGCTCGCCCGCCGGAGTATAACCATATACCTCCCTTACGTGCCCATTGGTAGCCGCCGCCAGACGCCCCACGATGTTCGGCCCCGCGCCGCTATAGCTATCGTAGTACAGATTCACCTGCTGGGTAGTGTCCTCGGTGGTGCCATTCGGGTAATGCCGGATCTGCGTGGGCCGGCCGTAGGAGTCGTAACTGTAGGCCATCTTCTGTCCCTTGGCATCGATGCGCGTAGCCGCGGTGTTGCTCATAGGCGAAGTTTGCGAACGCTCG
>DATGIQ010000506.1:0-3380 GCA_035295665.1 Gemmataceae bacterium
GTGCTTTGTTGCCCTTGAGGCGTGAACTTGAGGATGCTGCTGCTGTTATAATCGCCCACATAGACATTGCCGCTCTGATCGACCGCCACCCCTTGCGGGCTGTGCAGCCCGCTCGCCAGCGTCTGCTGCTGGCCGTTGGCGGCAAACTCAAAGAGGCTGTCGCTGCCGTTGTCGGCCACATACAGCTTCCCATTGGGTCCGAAGGCCATGCCGCTGGGCTCATTCAAGCCCGAGGCGAAGGTGTTCTGTGTGCCCGAGGCATCCAAGGTCAGGATCTGGGTATCGTTGGACACGTAAAGCGTATCGGCCTCAACGCGATGAGCTTGCCACAGGAGCGCCATGGCGGCGGCGGTCGTAAACAGCAGGGTGCGCACTGAATTTGACATGTGGATCGATGCTTTCCGATGTGGGGGGCCGCGCGTAAGCCGGCCGCCGTTTGCCTATGAACGAACGCTCATCAATCGGGAGGGGAGCCGGAGGGAGCCGAAGCTCCCCCTCCTCTATGGTCGCGATCGTTTCAGTTGGTGACCTGGTTGGAATTGCCGCTTGCGCCAAAGGCGTTGGTGGCGGTCACGACGTAGTAGTACTTGGTGTTGGCCGCCACGGTGTTGTCGGTGTAGGACAGCGTGGTGAGGCCGGATGTCAGGACGGTGTAGGGCCCTCCGGACTGAGTGCCGCGCCATACCGAGTAGGCGGTGGCCTGGGCGGCGGCCGGCCAGGTGAGGGTGGGCACGCCGTTGGTGCTGGTGGCACTGAGGACCGGCGGGGTCGGCCAGGGGCTGAAGGCCAGTTCGGCGGAGTTGGCGCTTTCGCCGTTGGCATTCACCGCGCTCACCACGTAGTAGTTGGTGTGCGTGTTCCCGGAGGGATTGAAGCCCAACACTGTACTGGTGGTGGTCTTATGGAACGCCTTCAAATTGTAGGGGCCGCCCGCTGTCGGGCTGACGCGAATGTTGTAGGCGACGGCGCCCGGCACCGGCGTCCAGCTTACTTTGACGTTGGTGCCGAGGATCGAGGCGCTCAATCCGGTCGGAGCGGCGGGCGCGTTGTTGTTGAGCAAGCCGTAGACGACAAACTCCTGGCTGGACGCGCCGACATAGACCTTGCCGTTGGCGACGGTGGGGTAGCCCCACTTAACGTAGCTGCCGCAATTGTCGCGGCTGATGTTCTGCTTGGATGTCCACAGCAGATTGAACGTGCTCGCATCGTACGCCTCGAGGACGGCCGGAAAATTGCCGGTTGCTGTTATCGGATCGGGGCGATAGCACCAGAGAATGCCTGTGCCGGGCGTGTTGCCCTGCGTGGAGATGATCATGAAGCCGCCCTGGAAAGGGCCGAACGCAGAGTTTTGCACGCGAGACGTGGTATCCACCAACCCACTGGACAGCAGATTGTAACCGTGCAGGTTGTCGCCGATGGGCATGACGTAGAGCATTGTGGCCCCATCCGGGGCCACATAGGCAACAGGAGCGCCATGCACTTCGCCGATGCCGGCCAGGAACCATTGCGGGATATTCGAGTCGGTGGCATCGCCCAGTTTGCCCAGATTGAACGGGTCGAGCATATAGAGTTTGCCCGATTTGCTGCCCTGCACCAGGTACTTCGATCCCGGCAGCATCACCGGCCCGATTACGCCGATATCGCCATCATACGTATTCAGATAGTTATAATTGCTAGGTATGAAATAATCGACCGCCGTGAGGCTGGTGTTGGTGAGCGCCAGCCTCACCACGCCCTCGCCATAGTCGCTGGTGGCGGGGCTGGTGGTGCCGTTGCCGACCGCGACCCAGACGTTGCCCTGGTCGTCGCTCATCAAACCGTTGCCGCTCTGCCAGACACCTCCCCGGCTACCGTTGGGGGTAGAACACCAGACGGCAGTTCGTCTGAATGTTGCCGCATCGTAGACCGCAATGTACCCATGATAGTTCGGGTTGGTCTCGTCCATGGCAGCGGAAAAGCCGAAGAGGATCTTACCCTGAGTCAGCAGCAGAGCCGTTTTGGAGTTCTCCATCATGGGGTTGAAGGAGATGACGCCCCGAATGGCCGTGGCGCCGGTTCCGGGCACGCTGAAATTGATCACGGCCGGGGAGTAGGAGCGCTCCTGGCCGGTGAGCAGATCCAGCGCATGCAGACGAAACACAGAGGAGGCCGGACGGTTGATCGGACCTTCCACCGTTTTGGAAAGGACGTAGAGGGTGCCGCTGCTGGGATCGATCACCGGGGTGGCAATCACGCCCAGGCTGTCGATGGCTTTGACCGAGCCGCCGGGCGGGGTCAGGTTGACGCTCCAGAGCGTGGGGGCGAGCGGATCATCGGCATCGAAGGCGAAGACATAGTTGCCCTGCGTGACCACATACACGACGTTGTGGACGGCTCCCTGGATCGTCAGTCCGGGAACGTAGAGAGGTTGACACCGAGCCCCACCCGCGCCGTTATCCAGGAGGCGTGTAAAGATCCGGCCGAAGGTGGCGGGCTGGACATTGGCGGTTTTGAGGATCGTCTCGTTGGCGTTGACGCCGCTGCGCAGATTGTCATACCTTTGAGTGAGAACCGGGCTGGGACCGGTTTGTGCCTGTGTGGGAACGCCAAGCGGCAGCGCACAGGAAATCAATGTGCCGACAACGGTTCGGCGCATCAATGCGGAGAGTGATAAGTGCTTCATGGATTTGTAGCTCCAGAGCCTCCATCCTTAGAATGTTTTAAGTCATCTTAGAATATTGCAAGATCTATGCCAAATCATGCCGAATGGATCTGGAGCCGCAAGTTTTTCATTTAAGACGTTGGGGCATCATGCGAAGGTCGCTCGCTTCAGGCACTTAAGAACCGTTCGGAGAGCACCTTCTCCGCGGAGGCAAGCACCTTGGGAACGCCGATCTCTGTCAGGCACCGATTATTTTTATCGCATGTTTCGAGCATGCATCCCTCGCAGGGCGTCACGACGCGGTGGCAGAAGTGTCCATCCCCGTAGGGAAACCATCTTCCCGGCCAGTCTCGCGCCGAAAACAGGGCCACACAGCGCACCCCCGCGGAGGAAGCAATGTGCATGGTTCCGGTATCGTTGCCCAGATAGAGATGGCAGTGTTCGAAGATTGCCGCCGATTGGCGCACGGTCAAATCTCCGGCCACATTATAGGCCCGCGTTACGCCGTCGCATACGGTTTGACACACGGCGCGCTCCGCCGGCCCGCCGAACACGATAAATGTTGGCGACCAGACGCGGTCCAGGCCCTGCGCCACCTCCACAAACCGGTCGATGGGCCATAACTTTGGCAACATTTTGCTGCCCGGCCCCATGCCCACAATGGGTCGAGCCGGGTCTATCTGACGCTCACAGAGCCACCGTCGAGCGAAATCACGTTCGGCATCCGACAGTCCCAGAT
>DATGIQ010000507.1:0-6050 GCA_035295665.1 Gemmataceae bacterium
GGCTGCGACTTGCGCTGTGCTTTCTGTATTGCCGAGCTCAACGCTTTCGATCCGCGCCGGGGACAGGAGCTGACACCAGAATTCTTCCAGCAAGCGGTGGCCTGGGGTCAGGAACAAGGGGCCCGCACACTCCAGTGGGTCGGCGGTGAGCCCACGATTCATCTGCCGGCGATCTTGTCGGTGATGGCCAGATGCTCGACGTTGCCTCCCATGGTCTGGAAATCCGATTTTCATTGCACGCCGCAGGCGTTGAACTTACTCGAAGGTGTGGCAGACGTCTACGTGGCCGACTTCAAGTTTGGCAACGATCACTGTGCCCGACGCTTGAGCGGCGTGGATGGTTATGTCGAGATCGTGACCCGAAACCTTTGCCACGCCCGCCGACAAGGCGATCTGATTGTCCGCCATCTGCTGCTGCCGGGGCACCTGGATTGTTGTTTCCGTCCGTTGCTGAACTGGTTACAGCGATTCCTGCCTGAGACTAAGTTCAGTCTGCGGGATGGTTACTTGCCGTACTGGCAAGCGGGGCGGCATTCCGAGTTGGCCCGACCGCTGGACCGGGACGAAGCGGAGCATGCCCGTGAGCTGGCGGCTCGAGCCGGTTTACGGCTGATTTACTGAACCATGGTCCGGTTAGTTGTATCCGTTTCGCGGCGATTCGCGGAACCGCCCGAACCAAAATGGACACCTTCCACCCGAGCGCGTAGGAGACGAATGCCCATGGCGGAGGAAGACGAGACGGGCATCAGCGAAATCACGATCCTGCCGGATGGTCGGGTCTACGTTTTCGGGATGTCCCTGCAAGTTCTGGAAGTGTTGCAAACTCTAGAGCCAAGCGACCCGCGCTTGCGGCAACTACAGCAGCAGCTTTGTTCGCTGGCGAAGGCGGGTGGTTGAGCGAACCGGCAAACTCGTCGTCGCTATCGGTTCTTTCTTGAACAGGGTGGTTGAATCATGGCCAATTCGATGGAGCCTACATCGGCCCGGCCCCGAATCTCGCAGGACGCTCGCCGGGAAACGAAGCCGGCCAAGCCGCGGACACCCGTTCGCTCGCCGGATGAGCTGGAAGTGTTGATCCGTGCTCGTTATCCCATCATCTACGTCGTGAGCTGGGAAGAAGAACGGGTGGAACAGCGGCTGGCCGCCATCGCCAGGGACCGGAACAAGCAGTTTTACATCTGGACCTACACGCAGGGAATTCACAAGTACGGAAGCGACCCCCGGCGGACGAAGTCGCCAACCGGCAACACGACCGATCCCCTGGCTGCCCTTGATGCGGTGGAAGCTCAGCTCGAGCCGGCGATTTTCTTGTTCAAAGATTTCCACGCCTTCACCGAGGAAAACCGGGCCAACTTGGCTGTCCTCCGCCGGTTGCGGGATATCGCTGCCCATCTCCGTGACTCGTACAAGACCGTCGTGATCGTTGCCCCGGTGGCCCGAATTGCGTGTGAGCTGGCCAAGGACGTGACCTTGGTGGAGTTCGGGATGCCGAACGTTGAGGAAATTGATCGGTTGCTCGACCGGATCATCGAGGACCTCAGAGACAATCCCCAGGTTCGCATCGACCTGAGTGCCGAGGGCCGGGAACGCTTGCTCTACGCCGCCCGCGGTTTGACGCTGAAAGAGGCGGAGAATGTTTTCGCCAAGACCCTCGTGCTGTCCGGCAAGATCGATGCCGATGACGTAAGCGTCGTTTTCAGCGAGAAACAGCAGATCATCAGGAAGAGTGGCTTGCTGGAGTATTACGCCAGTCAGGAACAGTTCACCAATGTGGCTGGACTGGTCAACCTCAAACACTGGCTGACCAAGCGGGGCATGGCATTTACCGATCGGGCCGCCGCGTTCGGTCTTCCCGCGCCCAAAGGTGTTCTATTGCTGGGCGTCCAGGGCTGCGGCAAGAGCTTGTGCGCCAAGGCAGCCTCGAGTCTGTGGAAGATGCCGCTTCTCCGCTTCGATATTGGACGCATGTTCGGCAGCTTGGTCGGGTCGAGTGAAGAAAACATGCGCATGGCTATTCATACCGCAGAGAGCGTCGCTCCTGCAATCTTGTGGGTGGACGAAATTGATAAGGCTTTTGCAGGGACGACCGGTTCGGCCGGCAGCGATGCGGGAACGTCCTCCCGTGTCTTCGGCACGTTCGTGACCTGGCTCTCGGAAAAAACGTCGCCGGTCTTCGTCATTGCCACAGCCAACAACATCAGCCATTTGCCGCCCGAATTGCTCCGTAAGGGCCGGCTCGACGAAATCTTCTTTGTCGGTCTGCCAAGCGAGCCTGAACGGCGCGATGTTTTCCGCATCCATTTACAGAAACGTGGCCGCGACCCAGCTCAATTCGATCTGGGATCGCTGGCATGCGCGTCGGAAGGCTTCAGTGGTGCGGAGATTGAGGAAGCCGTCGTTTCGGGGTTGTTCGATGCATTTAGCAAAGGGTGTGAGCTGAGCACCGATATCCTCCGAACAAGCCTGGCCGAGACCGTGCCACTTTCCCGAACCATGAGCGAGGAATTAGACCGGCTGAAAACATGGGCCCAGGGAAGAGCACGACCCGCTTAAAGTCCGTCGTCCGTTGTTCCCAGCAGGCTGGCTCCGGACCACGGTCCATTCATGAATTGAGGAGAATCTGATGAGCTCGGTTATTGTCCTGACGCCTCTCATCATCGCCGGCTGGCCGGCGATTACATCGGCGGTGACCGCGGCCGTGAGCACGATGGGTTATGCCCTGTGCAAAGAAACGGGGGCGCGGCGGCACCTGCTGGCGGACGCGAAGACCAAGGCGGAGATCGAAATTGAAAACAGCGAGATCCTGGAAGCCGCGGCGGGGACCGGCGAAGAACTGATCGTCGAAAAGGATGGAATCCGGGCGGTCTTCAGCAGAGACGCGCGAGGGGCGCTCAAAGTTTGCATGGAGGGCGTGGGCTATTCCAAGCAGGAATTGCGTCGTCTCGGTCAAGAGCTAATTGGCCGGGTCACGCAGCAGTATGTCTACCACAAGATGATCACAGAGCTGCGCGAACGAAAACTGGCCGTCGTCGGCGAAGAGGTGGCCAAGGACCGCACAATCAAGCTCCGGGTACGCAATTGGTGAAGGGAGAACTCATGGCGCGCGAAGAATTTGAAATCGAAATCAGCTCCAGCGGAAAGGTCACGGTTCGGACCGTGGGAATCAAGGGACCGGCCTGCTTGGACTTTGCCGACCTGTTTGCCCAGATCATCGGCAAGGAGGAATCGCGGGAATTGACCCACGAGTATTACGAAACGCAGACCGTGACCCAGCGGCATCTCGAACAAAAACTGAAGCGGTGAGTCGACGCCATGCAGTGTTCCAGTTGTCACTTTGAAAACATGCCCGGCGTCGAAGTGTGTGGCCGTTGCGGCAGCTCACTCCGGCTGGCGACGGCGGTTGTCGATGTCCATCCGCCCCGCGCGCGACCGTGGGTCAAACGAATGCGGCGGACCTTGCCGCTGCGCAAAGTTTCGGCCCAGGTGCGCGATGCGGTCCGCGGACTCCGTCACCAGGCAGCCGATTTTGCCCAATTCGTTGGCTTTCCCCAGCCGCGGCCGGGGATGTTGCCGCGCTTGATCGTCCCCGGCTGGGCCCACATCCATTCCGGTCAGGTTCTGCATGGCAGCCTGTTCCTTGGCGTTTATTTGACCCTGCTGGCGTTTGGATTCTTGTGTCTCGGCACGCAGCTGGGAAGCTTTCTGCTGGGGCTGGCCTTCAGCGTCCATCTCTCTTCGGTCCTGAGCATCCTGTTCGCCTGTCCCGGAGATATCCCCTCGCGGTTTGTCACTACCACCGTGGTGGCCATGACCCTGTCGCTAGCCGTGTACTTTCCCGCCGGCTGGCTGCTGACCCGCGTCGCCGATCCGCACACCATCACCCTGGCCGTGTTCCCTTTCGAAGAGGGGGACGTGGTGCTCGCCAACCAATGGGCCTACTTACGGTCGCCGCCCCAACCCGGGGATATCGTGCTCTACGAGAGACGGGGGGTGAATATCCCGCCCCGGCGGGGACACGTAGCCATCCGCCTTCAAAATGGCCAGGACATCGATCGGATTCTGGCCGGGCCAGGCTCCCAGGTTCGCTGGGAAAATGGTGAACTGTACGTGGACGGCCGGCCGTCTCCTTTTCACCCCCTCAATCCCTTGCACGTTCCAACACAGATCCGACTTTCCGTTCCCGAAGGGCATTACTGCATCCTGCCGAGCACGCTTAGCCAGACCATACCGACGGGCTATGAGCTTCCGGCATCGGTCTGGGGAGACTTGAGCATCGTCCGAGCCGGGCGGATCCAGGGCCGAGTGTACTGGCGCCATCAACCACTGAGCCGCATGGGCTTGCTCCGCTGAAAGGAGAGCATTTCGTGCCACGCTTCGATCGCCTGGAGTTTGACCCGTCGCCCGAGCAGCCCGGCGTACCTCCAGCGCACGCCGCCGACCCGGACCGCGATGAGCATTATTGGATGCGCCTGGCCGACGCCGACCGGCGTCAGGGGTTGTTTGAAAATGCCCTGCGCTTTTATTCGCGCGCCCTCGAACTGGATCGAGCCTTGGTGGAAGCGTGGATCGGCCAAGTGCAAATGCTGATCGCCCTGGGGGAGTACGCAGAGGCCGAACTCTGGAGCCGCAAGGCGCTGGAGCTCTTCCGCAATCAGGGCGGACTCCTCGCTGCCCGTGCCCACGCCCTGTGCCGGCAGGGCGACCGAAAGCAAGCACAGATGTTGTGCGATGCAGCTTTGGCACAGGCCGGGCATTCCGCTTACACCTGGATGGTGCGCGGCGAACTCATGGTGGCCAGCAAGGAAGGTATCGATCGTCATTGCTTCGACAAAGCAGTACAGATCGACCAAGATTGGTTGGTACTTCTGGAGATCGCACAGGTTTATCTTCACTATCGCGTACCGAGCAAGGCGCTGACTCGGATTCGACAGGCGGTGGAGAAGGCGCCCGACAACGCCCATTGCTGGTTCGTTCAGAGTCAATGCGAGGAGGCCTTGGGCCTGACCGTCCGGGCCCAGGCCAGCTTGAAGCGTTGTTTGGAGATTGTCCCCGGCCACACCGAGGCACAGCGGCGGCTGACCACCCTGTCGAAGCAGGGCTGGTCGCTCCGAAGCGCCGTTCGGCGCTTCGGGTCGTTCTTTCAGCGCGCCCTTGGTAGCCTTGTCCTCAAAAAGTCGGCTGACGAGGCAAAGGCCCTGTAGTTGGTCCTGCCATTTTCGTCTGTCGTGCAAACCGCTCCCAAACCTTTCTCAGAGATCCCACAATGACCTGGACCTTTGACAAGATCCTTAAAGGGGCCCGTAAGCTCTCTGCCAGCGATATCCACCTCGTCCGGGGCGTGGCGCCGGCGTTGCGAGTCAGCGGCGAGATTCGTCTTCTGGAAGGCGAGCCGCTCGACGAAACTATGCTGCGCGGTATGATCACAGACATGCTGACCCAGACGCAGCGCAACGTCTTCGACGAGCGGTGGCAATTGTGCTTCTCACGCACCTGGCCCGGAGGGCTACGGTGCCGCGTCAGCCTTTATTTCCATGCGGGCTGCCCAGAGCTGGCGATCCGACTTTGCGAATCGACGATCCGTTCGCGTGAAGAACTTGGTCTGCCCACGATGGTGGACGAGCTGACCCGGCTGCCGGATGGCTTGATCCTGGTCACTGGCCCCACGGGAATGGGCAAGACCACGACGCTCAATTACATGGTCGATCTCATCAATCGGGATCGCCGGGCCAAGATCGTTACCATCGAAGACCCCGTGGAGTTCGTGCATGAAATGCACCGAAGTCTTGTAATCCAGCAGGAGGTTTACACGGACACGCCGTCGTTCAAGGAGGCCCTCGTCCATGTACTGCGCCAGGACCCGGATGTGATCGTTGTGGGCGAATTGCGCGATCTCGAGACGATCGCCACCGCCCTCACCGGTGCCGAGACCGGCCACCTCGTGCTGGCGACCTTGCACACCCCGGATGCTGTGCAGACAATGCAGCGTATCTATGGCGTGTTTCCGCCGGAGCAGCAAAACCATATCCAGTACCAGCTTGCCAACGCCTTGC
>DATGIQ010000508.1:0-13163 GCA_035295665.1 Gemmataceae bacterium
ACGAAACGGGCATCAAGGTCAGTGACGAACAGATGGCAACACTGAAATTGAAGCCCGCTGATTTTCATGGCGATTGGAACTATGTCATTACTCCCCGCAAACACTAGAAATCGACGAAGTTATTTTTTCGCGGGCCCTTACGCCGACTTGCTGCACGGTAGCGCGCTGGAAACGTACAGCGAAGTCGGTTATGGTTACGCCGTGGAAAAGGCTTCTTCGACGCGCGGCTGGACGTTTACGATGTTCGAGGAGATGTGGAATTACGGCTTTCCGCAGGAGATGCAGCATTTCGTGGACAGCGTTCGCCACAATACGCCAGCGGCAGTGACCGGTCGGGATGGCAAAGCAGTGCTGGAGATCATCCTGGCGGGCTATGCATCGGCGGGCCAGGGAAAGAAAATCGCACTCCCCTTCTCGACGGATGCCAAGCGGCCCATCGATCTGTGGCGGCCCGCATAAGCCAGTCTTTCCATCAAGCGACGGCGGCAGATGCGCCAGGAGACAGCATTCATGACTTCGCCATTCACAAGTGCGCCAATCGAGCCGACCACGGCTTTACCGGACTGCGTGGAGCTTGGGGTCTGGACGAAAATTCCAGATCCTCCACCCTACTCCCTCCGACTCAAGCTGAACGAGGTGGCCAAGAAGGAGTCTCGGGCAATCAAAGAACGAGGCGCGATGACATTCCATACGGTGGGCTGTACAGGCTGCCACGCGGATCAACAAGCCACCATTCGGGTAGCTACTACGATGGCGGTGCAGGGCAAACATCCTCAACGCTTTGGCGGAACACAGGCCGCGGTTATGGCCTCGTTCTTGTACCACCTTGGGGATGTTGTGTACAAGCATGATAAGGACACTGCCGGCGAGCAGTCCCCACTTCCGTTGCAAGAAACACAGCACGACTTTGCTCAGTTGTACAATGCTCAATTCTACGCCCCCTACGCCAGCTATGCTGCGCCGATCTTCGCCGTCGCTGGCAACCACGACGGCAAGAACCGGGACCCGGACGGCCCTTTTCGCAAGTCCGCGATCCATCACTTTCTCAAGAATTTCTGCGGGAGCGAGGATGGCGGCCCCCCGGACAACCAGTGCTCCGCTCGACCAGCCATGACCCAGCCGTATCCGTACTGGCTTTTCCAGACACCGCTGGCGTACTTCATCGGGCTCTACACCAACGTCAACAACGCAGGCCAGCTGGACAATCCCGAGGAAGAAGACCAGCCGCAATACCGCTGGCTGGTGCAGACGTTGCGTGACATCAAAGCGGCGAAGGAAAAGAGAGCGGTGTTCGTGGCTGTTCACTACCCGCCCTATTCCGCGGCCGTCAATTTCCTCCAACGCGGCGACCCCAACCTTGGCCCTACTCCGCGTCCTTGGGGCAAGTCGTTGGAGCCGCTGGGAATGCTGTTGCAGCAGGCGTTCCGGGCCAGCGGACAGTTTCCCGACGCGGTCTTCTCCGCCCATGCACACCACTATCAGCGCCTCACCTACACGCATGCCAATGGACGGCAAATTCCCTACTTGATCGCGGGAGGCGGTGGCCACGCGCCCGTGGAAAAACTGTCCAGACCGTGCCTGAAGAAGGACCAGACCGCATCACGGACGGCTGGACCTGCCGCGGTCGTTTTTCCGCCATTGCTGAAATTACCTCCAGGGGACCGGGTCGATCTGGCCGCGTTCAACGATACCGACCATGGCTTTCTGCGGATCACCCTGGACCACAACAAGCACCGGCTGACCGGGGAGTATTTCACGGCGTATCCCTCTGCCTCGACTCCGGCAACCTTGCCGGCCCTGAATGATTCCTTTACGCTGGACCTGCGTTCGCACACGGTGTCGTAACGCGGACACCAAGGAAAAGTACTTCATCTTGACCGAGCGAGGTGGAAATGGATCAGCCCGCGCGCACCCCGCAGCCACCTTACTACGCCGTGGTTTTCTCCTCCGTCCGCACCGCCGCCGATCCAGCCGGTTACGAAGCAATGGCTGACCGCATGGTTGAATTGGCTCAGTCGATGCCTGGTTTCTTGGGGATGGAGAGTGCGCGCGGAGCCGATGGATTTGGGATCACCGTTTCCTATTGGGAAAGTGAAGAGAACATTCGCCATTGGCAGCAACACGCCGAACATTTGCATGCCCAGCACATGGGGCGCCGCCTCTGGTATGCTCGATTTCAGTTGCGTGTCTGCAAGGTTGAGCGAGCATACGGTTTCGAGGGGAATGCTGAACCAGGCGCTCCCGCGGATCGGTCTCGCGCCTGACGGTCTATCGAATCCCAGCATCCTGCCCCTGCCTGAGCTCGGCTCGGAAACGAAACACAGTCTCTAATCCGCACTTGCGGCCCTGTGCGGCGGCATTTACGATATCTACGATTCCCCGTCAGCGGCGGCGGTCCCACTGCCGCGCGCCCTCAGTCGAGGAGCCTGGCCTGTATGAGTACCCGGATCGTCTGTCCCAATTGCCACGCGGCCTACAACGCCACGGACGATCAGCGCGGCCAGCGCGTTCGTTGTAGACAGTGCCAGGCGATCTTTTACGCCACCGAATCGGAAGACTGGACAGATACTCCGGCCGGAGACGACAACAGCGAAGAGTTCGTGCGGGCTACCCCGGATCCGGATAGCCGGATTGCGGCCGGTCAAGCCAAGCGAAGCGATTCCCGGCCGCCCCCAAGAAAGCGCCGCCGCCGACTTTCCGCACTCGTGTTGCTCCTGCTCATGGGCGGCGCTGGTGGATCGCTTTTCATCGTGGCCAGCAGCGTCTTCATCTGCCTCTGGTTATGGAATAATCCCCCCGATACGTGGTGGACCTCCAAGAAACCTGACGTGCGGATCCCCGCTGGGGGCCGCCAATTTGTTCCGGTGCCGGATGTCCGTGGAGAGAAAGGTGACGACGAGGCCAAGGAGGCGGCTCAGCCCGGCGGGGAGGACCACGCACAAGTGGCGCCCCCACCGCCCCCCAGGGAACTTGCCTTCGTATCCCCTCCACCTAAAGCAGCCGATCTTCCCGCACCGGCCAAAGCCCCTGCGAATTCCCAGCTGCCGCCGGACCTCATCCAAAAAGTCAAGCGGGCAACCGTATATCTCCGCGTCACCCTGGCTGATGGCAACGTCGCCCAGGGGAGTGGCTTTTTCGGTGTCGAATCGAACATCGTGCTGACCAATGCCCACGTGATTGGCATGCTGCGGCCCGAGAGCCGCCGGCCACAGAAGATCGAAGTCGTCCTCAACAGTGGAACCGCGGAGGAGCGGAAGCTGCATGCCGACCTCCTTGGCGTCGATCGCAATGCGGATCTGGCTGTGCTCCGCGTCGCAGCGCCCAACCTGCCGCCGCCGCTGCCCGTTCGCTCAGCGCGGAATCTTCAGGAAACACAGCAGGTATATGTCTTCGGTTTTCCGTTTGGCACGGACCTGGGCAAGGAGATCACGGTTAGCCAATCGTCGGTTTCGAGCCTGCGCTGGGAGCCCCACGGCATGCTTGCCCGGGTGCAGGTCAACGGCGGCATGCACCCGGGAAACTCCGGCGGCCCCGTGGTGGACACTCTGGGCAACGTCATCGGCGTGGCGGTGTCGGTCTTGCGTTTCACACAAATCAACTTCGCCGTGCCCGGTGACCAGGTTCACGCGGTTCTCCAGGGTCGAGTCCTGGGCTTGGCGCTGGGACAGCCCTATCAGGAACAGACGCAGATCAACGTGTCGGCCAAGCTGGAGATGATCGATCCGCTGGTGCACGTGGGCGAACCGGCATTGGAAGTTTGGACCGGAGAGCCGGATCCACCGGCGCGGCCCCCCTCGGCTACGCCACCCTCAGTTCAGGCTGGGGATAGCCCGCATCAGCGCTACCCGCTAACGTACCAGGATCAAGTAGCTCGGGCCGACATTCTGCTTCCGCCGCTGCCGCCGGGAAAAGTCTACTGGGTCCAGCCGCGGTGGACGAATGCCGACGGCGTTGCTCAGTGGGCCACCGCGAATGTCTATCCCTTGCCGCCGCCGGTCGAGCGGAAACCGGTTCCCCTCCTCTTCCGGCACCAAACGGGCAGCCGGGGCTTGGTCCTGAATAGCTGGCTCGATTTCAAGACGCCAGGTCCGAACGGAACCGAACGTACATGGACCGTCAATTCCGAGACCCGCGTGACCGAGACCACCGAGGCGGTCGATGCGGAGGAACTGGCCAGCGTCCGGCTTCAATATCGTGCCTATAATGTCGAGTTCAGCGAGGATAGCCAAGATCTTCACAACCCCGGTGTCGAGCGCGCCAAACAAACCCTTGAGCAGGCCCGTCACGCCATCAAGCAACTCGCGGCCAATCTGCGCATCGACAAGCAAGGCAACCTCGTGGGAAACGAAGTCGATTTGAGTCGGGTGCCCCCAGAGCTACAGCCGATCCTGGCGAACGTCCATGAGGATCTTGGGCGGGCGCTGCTCAGCACGGCGGTCCCTCTGCCGAACAAGCAGGTCGAGCCGGGCGAATCGTGGAAGACCGAGCGGAATGTTCCCATCCCGTCGCTGGGCCGATCGTTGGCGGCGCGCCTCGATTTGACATGCACCTACCTCGGGATCCGAAAGCGCGCCGGCCATGAGGAGGCGGTGCTGCACATTGAAGGCCCGTTCCGAGCACCCGCCAACCCGGCGGGCCGGGGCACCGGCCGAGCGGATGGCACGGCCTGCGTGGATGTGGCCAATGGACAAGTCACCCAGGCGGATATGGTCCTGGTTTTTGATGTGGAAACGAATCAGCTCTCCCGTCTGCTTCCCGGTCACGGCAAGTTGACCCTGCGGCTGCAACGCGATCCGCTGGCGCAGAATTTGGGTGATTAATCAGCCATGGCAGTCGCACTGGCCGAGGTTTGGATTCCTGTACAATAGGGGTGCGGCGCCTGTGTCCAGGAGCAGGAAATCCCAATGAACCGTGAGTTCTCCATGAGCGGTCGTCTGTTCCCAAGACTGCCAGTGCTGCTTTTGGGATTGGCTCTGTTGTCCGGAGCCGATGAGCCCAAGCGGGCACCCACGACGGGCCAAACCGTTGTCGGTAAGTGTGTGAGCCCGATGACCGCGCTCCTGGGGCGCGAGGGGCCCGACAGACCCTGGCAGATCTGTAAGCCCGGCGATCCGGTTCGCGACGGCGAACATCTCGTAGCCTTGGCCGATGCAGCTATCGATAGCTCAGATGGGGCCGTTCGGCTGTCTCTCTTGCCGGATTTGGCAGGCCAATCGACGCTACCACTCCTTGAAAGCGCCGTCGTGCTTCATCGGAATCCGGACGCGGCTCTCGATTTCACGCTGGAGACCGGCCGGGTGGTCCTGGCCAATCAGAAAAAAGAACCTGCCCAGGTACGTCTTCACTTCCGAAAAGAAACCTGGAACCTCACCCTGGCGGCTGCGGGAACGAAGGTCGCCCTCGTCTTGTACGGACGCTGGCCCCGCGGGATGCCGTTTTCAAAGGAAGCCCGGGCCGGGGATGAGCCGACCGCTGACTTGATGTTGTTTGTGTTGCATGGCGAAGTGCAGCTGAGGACCGGCACAGACCAGTATGCGCTGCAGGGGCCGCGTGGGCCGGCAGGTTTCCATTGGGACAGCGTCGCGGGTCCCGACGCCGGGCCCCAGCGGGAGGAACAGATCCCCATCTGGGCCCGCACCGACATGGCAACTCCGCTATCGTCCGGTCCGCTCAAGAATGTCGTGGAACGGATTCAGAATCGTCGGATCGAGGACGGGTTGCTGGGCTCGGTCCGATCTGCGGATGCCCAGGAGCGGCGCATCGCGGTCGCCGCGATGGGAGCCCTCGACGATTTGCCAGACCTGACTGCGGCCTTGGCCAATCCTCAGCATGAGAACACCCGGGAAGTGGCAATCTCGACCTTGCGGCACTGGATTGGCCGGGCTCCTGGTCAGGATCAGCGACTGTACCAGTTCCTGGTCCAGAGCAAGCAGTATTCCGCGAACCAGGCAGCCCTCGTGCTCCAGCTCTTGCACAGTTTTGGTGAAAGCGATTTGGCCCGGCCGGCAACTTTCGAGACGTTGATTGATTATTTGCTGCACGAGAAGCTCGCCATTCGACAGTTGGCCAAGTGGCACCTGCACCGTCTGGTTTCTGCCGGCCGGAGCATTGCATTCGACCCCGCCGGCTCTGCCGAAGCACGCCAACGGGCCTATGAGCAATGGAAGAAGCTCATCCCGAATGGGAGACTGCCGCCCCCGGGCCCACCGAAATGAACCCTTGCTGCCCAGTGCTGAAAGGATACTCTCATGGGCTGGTTCAAGCATCTTTTCAAACCATCGAAACCGCCGCTGCCGTCGCAGCCTGTTCCTGAGGTGGATGTCGCGCTGCTGTTGCTGATCCACAGCCATCCCAAAGATGCACTGCCGCCGGGTCCGCTGGAAGATGACTTCATCGCTCTGGAACAGGATGATGTGGTGCTTCACGCGGTGGCTGGGACCATGCAGCCGGATGGCACGATCCGTGACTTGCCCGAGGAAAAATTGGAGTGGGCCCGGCAGCTCACCTATCGCCACCTGAAGCGTGAAGGCTGCCTGGCCGATTTTGGCATCCCGATTATGCCGGCCTATGAGAGTGACGCAGCGGCCGAACAGAGGCCGTCGCTTTGATTGCCGCGGAACGATGCCGTATCAGCCGACTTTCCGGGCCCGCAAAACCCGCGGATGGCGTGAGCCGTCGTAAATCGTGTCGGCCAATTCGTACTGGCCTTGCGCCAGGATGCGCTGGCGGGCGGGTTCGTGCTGAGGTGCGCCGATCTCGATGATCAGGTGGCCGCCCGGAACGAGATAATCCACCGCCTGAGCCACCAAACGGCCAAAGACCGTGAAGCCTCCGGGGCCCCCATCCAGGGCCAGCAAGGGTTCGTAATTGCGGACTCCAACCGGCAAACGATCCAAATCTTCATGGGCGATGTAAGGCGGGTTGCTGAGAATGAAATCAAAGCGCTCGTCCCGGGGAAGGGGATCCAAGAGATCGCCACTCAAGAAGCGGATACGATCGGCCACGCCATGATGGACGGCATTGCGGGAGGCGACGGCCAACGCGTCGGGACTGAGATCCACCGCGGTAACCTGCGCCCGCGGCTGCTGGTGAGCCACCGTGACCGCAAGGTTTCCCGATCCGGTGCCGATATCGAGGATCCGTGGCTCGGCAAGCTCTCGGGCCAGGTGCAAGCACTCCAACACCACGAATTCGCTCTCGGGGCGAGGAATCAACACGGCGGGCGTCACCTCGAACTTTAGCGAGAAGAATTCCTTCCGACCAACGAGGTAAGCGACCGGGCAGCCTTCCAGCCGTTGCCGAACCAACTCGCGAAAGCGGGCCCGCCCCTGCTCCGAGGCGGTTTCCTGGTAGCGCGTGTACAGATCGATTCGGCGGCATTCCAGGGCGTGGGCCAGCAACACTTCGGCGTCGAGACGGGGATATTCCGATCCCCTGGTCGTGAAGTGTTGTGCTGTCCAATCGAGCAACGCGCCGATGGTCCAGGCTTGTTGCTTCATGCCCACAGGCTGGCCCACATTGGCCTCCTCATTCCTTCTGTCCCAGGCGTTGTTTCTTGTCGAACGCTTTAAGGGCCTGGACCAATTCGCCCAAGTCTCCGGCGATGATGGCGTCAAGTTTGTACAGGTTGAGATTGATGCGGTGATCCGTGACGCGGTTTTGCGGAAAATTGTAGGTCCGAATGCGTTCACTCCGGTCGCCGGAGCCGATCAAGGTACGCCGTTGCTCCGCACGTTCCCGGTGGATTTTCTGCTGCTGCATTTCGTAGAGTCGGCTGCGCAGGATACGCAGGGCACGCTCATAGTTCTTGTGCTGGCTGCGCTCATCCTGGCATTTGACTTCCAGCCCCGTCGGCAGATGCCAGATGCGCACGGCACTCTCCGTTTTGTTGACATGTTGGCCGCCCGCTCCGCCGGCACGCATCCGCTCCCATTTCAAGTCTTGATCGCGGATCTCGATCTGGACTTCATCTGGCTCCGGCAGCACGGCCACCGTGGCTGCGGAGGTGTGGATGCGCCCTTGCTGTTCAGTCTTGGGCACCCGCTGGACCCGGTGCCCGCCGCTTTCATACCGCAAGCTTGGATACACTTCGTCACCGGTTACACTGAATACCACTTCCTTGAAGCCCCCCTGCTCGCCATGGCTAAACGAGATGTCCTCCACCT
The DNA here is from genome assembly GCA_035295665.1 of Gemmataceae bacterium. GTDB lineage: Bacteria > Planctomycetota > Planctomycetia > Gemmatales > Gemmataceae > DATGIQ01. The sequence goes on from DATGIQ010000508.1 coordinate 8,166, forward strand.
TCCAGCCTTGGTCGCGGGCATAATGGGTGTACATATCGTAAAGATTGCCGGCGAACAGCGCCGCCTCATCCCCGCCGGTGCCGGCTCGAATTTCCATGATGACACTACCGAAATCCTCGCCCGGCTCGACGAGCAGAAGGTCTTCCAGCCGGCCGGTGAGCACGGTTTGCTGACGACGTTGTCCGGCCAGCTCCTCATCCAGGTATCGACGCATCTCGGCGTCGGCTTCCGCTTGAACCAGGGCTTCGGTTTGCTCGATCTCTTCGCTCAGCTTCTGGTATTCGAGATACGGTTTGACGAGCTTGGCCAGGGCGCCATGTTCCTTGGCGAGTTTCGTGTAGCGGGCACGGTCGCTAATCACGAGGGGATCGGCGAGTTGTTGTTCCAAGTCGCGATAGCGAGTCAATGATTGCTCAAAGCTCGGCCATTTCATGGGATTGTCGAATTTCGATTTGAGATCTTGGATTGGCGCCACTTCCACCCAGTTGCGATCGCCGCGACGGGGAATGTGGCAATCGCAAATCTAAACTCGACAATCTACTCGGGAGCCGCGGCCGCGCCTTGCTTTTTCCGCTTGTCCCAGTTGTATTTGCGCTGGAACTTCTCAACGCGGCCCGTAGTATCGACGTATTTCATCTTGCCCGTGAAGAACGGATGGCACGCGGAACAGATTTCTACCGTGATGTTCTTGCGCGTGCTGCGGGTTACAAACTTATTGCCGCAACCGCAGGTCACCGTGGCTTCTACGTATTCGGGGTGAATGCCGTCTTTCATGAGTTTCCTCGTTTCTTGGTGGAAAAGTGTATTTTAGGAAGGTGCGGCCACGGGCGACAAGAGAAAGATCCGGCGCCAGCCGGCTTCTGCGGCGGCAAATCTGCTCTCCCACGGCTGAGAATGAACTATACTCCAGGGTAGTGTCTTGGGGTGGCTCCCGAGACCGGCCGTGTTTCGGCTGTCCGCGCCCTTGGGGCGGAAGAGCGAACTTTACTTCCCTACTCGGAACAGGTTGCATCACTCCATGGCGATGGTCTGCCCCCAATGTCGCGGTTCCTTTGGGCAACGCTTGAACTGTCCAAAGTGTGGCGTTCGGCTCGTGTTTCGCGATTCGCGCCACCGACAGGAGGACGCGTCCGATGGATTGCCGGCTACCTGGCAGCAAACGCCGTGGGGACGGCTGACCATTGGTCTGTTGTTGGCTCAGGGACTCAACTATGTTCTGCTTCACCTGTGCACGGCCGGGATCCTGGTTGCCCGGGATGAGGCGCCCGGCAATGTGTGGGCAACCCTAACAGGGCTGGTTCTGCATCAAGCCCTCCAGGCGGTGAGCGTATTTGCAGCCGGCCTGTTGACGGGGGCGGGCCAACGCCGCGGACTGCTCTTTGGGGCTGTCGTTGGCGTTTGGAACGCGGTCTTTCTCATCCTGTTCCAGTTCAGTACCGGACAAGCTGTAACCACGATTGCCCTGTTCGGCGAACCGGTCCTCCAAGTGGCGTTTGCAGCCCTGGGCGGATTGATCGGCAGCTTGATCTGGAGGCCCTTGCCGCTGGACGTTTTGCCCTATCAGCCGCGTAAGCCATTGCCATCCCTGCCGGTCCAGAAAGGGCCGTCACCCTTCAGCGGGCCCGTGGCCTGGGCACGCGTTCTGATGGGCATTACGGTGGCGGTCGGCGGAGTCTTTTGGGTCGACGTGATCCGCGATTCCGTGCTGGAGGCCAGCGAACACAAGTTGAGCATCGATACCCATTTGCAGGCGGAGTTGGTCACCTGGGAAATCTCGGCCCTCGCCATGCTTCTGGGCGGCGCCTTGGCGGGTGCAACGACTCGGAATGGTTCCAAGCAAGGGCTCTTTGTCGGGGTCGGCACAGCCACCGTTCTGTCGGGCATCCGCCTGGCCAGTATCACGCACACTCCGGAATTGCTGCTCCTGACCCTGATCAGCTCGCTGACTCTGGGCTTTGTCGGCGGCTGGTTCGGCAGCAATCTGCTGCCGCCGGTTTATTCATCTGCACGCCGCAAACGGATGAGCGCTGCCCCGCTCTAATCCAGGATCTAGCAAGACCTTCCGTCTCTACATTTTCTGGCGCTAAACCGGTCTTTGTTGGAACCAGGAAGCGGTTATAATCGTACGGACCCAGCTGGCCCAGAAGATGGAAGGAGCAACCGGGGAAAGGAGGCCCTATGCTCGAGTTTCGACCGTTTTTCCGTTATAGTCGGTACGATGCCATCCCGGCCTTGGGCGGCGTCGCGATTGTGGCGGCCATTCTTTGGACGTTTGTTGCGTTCCACACGCTGTCTGGGTGGATCCTGATCGCGGCCTTCATTGCCGTCATGGGGTCCTACTTCTGGAACCTACAGAGCATCTCGCACAACTTTATCCATAACCCGTTTTTCAGCAGCATCTGGTTGAACCGTGCCTATAGCGTGCTGGAAACGATCGCCATTGGTGTGCCGCACGTCTTCTATCACCATTATCACATGAACCACCACTGGGGCGATAACGACGCCAAGGGTCCCGACGGGACAACGAAGGACTGGTCGTCGATCTATCGCTATGGCAGGGGAAACCAGCCGGAAGCGTTTTGGAAATACTGTCTGGTGAGCTTTTTCCGGGTGGAAGTGGGCCCGGTGATTCGGACCGTCATCCGGCGTGGGCGCGCCGAGGTGATCCAGGCGGTGGTCGAGACCATCGTCCTGGCGGCCTTCTGGATCACGATGCTCCTGGTCGATTGGCAGTACTTCGTCTATTTCTATCTGCCGTCTTATTATCTGGGTTGGGTGCTGAGCTATGCCGAGGGGTATCTGGAACACTATGGTAGCCAGCCGGGCAACTATTTTGCGAACTCGGTCAGCTCGTACAACTGGTGGTACAACTTGCTGTGGTTCAACAACGGCTACCACCAAGAGCACCACTGGGATCCCAAGATGCACTGGACCAGGATGCGGGCGCTGCATGAGCAAATTGCCCCGCAGCTCAGTGCCAACAAGACCCGGATCTTGCGGGGGCCACACATCACCGCGCTGATCGAAGATTGGCTGACCGGCCGGCATTTTGCAGGACAAGAAGAGAGCAAGGCCGCCTAGGGGATGGGTTCAATCCAGCTCCCTCGGCGCCAGGCTGCTCCGGCTCGGCACAATCCACCCTTATTCCCTATCATGATCAGTGGTCGCCGATAACCCGATTACGGACCTCCGATCATGAACGAAAACCAGGCCTATGCCGAATTGATCCGCCGCATCAAGGAATACAGCCTGCTTGGATCGTGCGCCGGCGTGCTCGGCTGGGACGAACGCACCGACAAGCAACGGGTCGGCCTGCCGTAGGTCGTGGGCCGCATACAGGAAGGCTCGGAAATCGCCGTCGTCGTAGAAGACGCGGTCACGGTTGTTGCCTCGATTGATGGCGTGGTACACCAGGCCGTCCGCGACAGGTCGTAAGGGTCTGCCCATAGCCGGAGATTACCGCCGTCCTACCCCCGCTGCAAGCAAAATATGAACTGACACCGGGTTTCACACCGGGTTTCACAATGCCACGAGATTGGAAAAACGGCCGGCTGATCCGTGGCGATCGGCCGGCCGTTGTGCGTTTTGCTGGCTGTTTGTTCGCTGGCTGTATCCGGCACCAGACGTCGTGCAGAGGGTGGCCGAGGGTTGGAAGTTGGCAAGGGTAGGGCATCGCAGATCCTTTCTAGACCGGCCATGCCAGCGGGCCCGGGTCTAGTCGGGTCCCGCCAGCACAGCCAAAGGATTGCGACATTCTCACATGACGTGAATCGTTTTTCCAGCTTAGAAGCGGCCAGCTGGTTCAAGGGCCGTCGATTCAATGGTCGCTGCGAGCTCTCCCCGAGAAACCCCCAGCAGGGAGTAGCACGCGCTTGTAAAACCTACTTTTTCCAGCTCCATCCCAGTGAACCAAAAAGCGGTCGTGCTTGCAACCGGGACATTGCGACCCCTCTCAGGGAGATCACCATGTCCCGATTGCGATCCAGAGAGCCCTGCGATGGCCTGTAGGCCGGAAACGCTAGGCTGGCAAACGGTGGCAAGCTGGAACAGGACTTCGAGAGTCTTAGAAAAGAACGATCGTCCCATTGGGCCACGTATTCAAATCACCTTGCCATCCACAAGGAAGATAGCCTTTCTCGTACACAAGGAGCAGCTTGGCAAAAAAGTCTGGGAGTCCTCGAAAGCGTTGGCCATAAGCTGAGTAGAGTGCGATTCTGTTCAAGTCGAGAAGTACGCTTTCGGCAAGCGTTGGTGCCCCAAGTTTGTCCAGGGCATAAATCACCCCCGGCATGATTTCCTTCTGTATCTTCTCACGAGATGCTTTTGCCAGTCGGTTCCAATGACCACCGTAGGCATCTTTGTGTTTCTTTGCAAGATAGCCAGTGAGGTCCCCCTGGGCTTCGGTTCTCGCATCTGCCCACAGGTCCGATAAGGCGCTTTTGGTCGCCTCTTCAGCAGTCTTGACCTGCACGACGGGGAAAGCAAATTCTCCACACGCCAGGTTACCACAGTGGGAAAACCACGGGATAGTGGTGAATCGCTTGTAAATTTCCAGAGAGAGTTCCATAGCCACCTCCAACAGTAGCAGATTATTGTGCCAGGTTACGAATCGGTCTTGGCACCCGTGGCACTTCCATTCCACCCAAGAGTCCGAAATCGAGTCGCTCACGAACTGCGGCCCGCACAGCCTGTTGAACTTGGTTTTCGGGTAGGCCGGCAGCACGAAGAGACTGCTGTAAGGCTCTCGTGTATTGCAGGTTCGTCGGAACGATGTCTGTTCCACGAAATTGGTTCCAAAATCCTTCGAGAGAAACATGTGCCTGCGTGTGTGGCGCCCCAACGTCGGCGGGAGAAATCGAGAAATCGGTGTCAGTTCATTTTTTCCGTCCCGGCCTGCTCCGTCGCCAGCGGGTGATCCTTGGGCGGGCGGCCTCGGCGCTTCGGCGTCCGGTCCATGCCCAGCCGCTGTCGCATCCCCTTCGCCCAGGTCTCACTCCC
>DATGIQ010000509.1:0-6353 GCA_035295665.1 Gemmataceae bacterium
ACGAAACGGGCATCAAGGTCAGTGACGAACAGATGGCAACACTGAAATTGAAGCCCGCTGATTTTCATGGCGATTGGAACTATGTCATTACTCCCCGCAAACACTAGAAATCGACGAAGTTATTTTTTCGCGGGCCCTAAGCACGATTGTGCGACGAGGCTGAAAATGGATTGTGATTCAAGTGGTAGTGCGTCTTAGCGTACGATTTCTAACAAATTCTGCGATGACCCCTGGATGGCGTGCTACGTTGCCGCAACCCCATGGAGAGAACCGCATGCCCGCCGCCCTGAATCGCCGTCCCGGCCGCCCTGACGGAGCCTTGCACCTGGCCAGCTACGCCAAGCTTCAGGAGTATCTGCGTGCTTTTGCCCGGGGACATCTCAACCTGCTCATCCTGGTCGGGGAGCCCGGCATCGCCAAGACCCGCACTGTGCGCGCCGCGCTGGGCAATGGTGCCTGCTGGATCGAGGGCAATGCCACGCCCTTTGGCATGTACGAGAAGCTGTACCGTCATCGCGACCGGTACGTGGTGATCGATGACGTGGATTCACTATACGCGGACCGCAGCGGCATCCGGCTGCTGAAGTGTTTGTGTCAGACCGAGGAGGAGAAAGCGGTTGCCTGGCATAGCGATGCGCGCAGCCTGGAAAGGCACGGCATCCCGCGCGAGTTCACCACCCGGAGCCGCGTCGTCATCATCTGTAACGACTGGAAGACTTTGAACCGCAATGTCGCCGCTCTTCAAGACCGGGGGCACGTCCTGGTGTTTGAGCCCAGCGCCGCCGAATTGCATTGCCAGGCCGGCGAGTGGTTCGACGATCCGGAAATCTACGCCTGGTTCGGCGCCAACCTGCATCGGATGCAGGAACCATCCTTCCGCCATTACGTGCGCGCCCGCGAGCTGAAAGCGGCCGGCATGGACTGGACCGAGGTGCTGGCCATCGACGCCGACAATCGGCGGGCACGGCTGGTGGCGGAGATCCTCGGTAGCGAGGTGTACCCAAGCACCGGAGAGAAAGTGCGGGCGTTCGTTCAGCAGGGCGGCGGCTGTCGCGCGACGTTCTTCAATTACCGCCGTCATCTATTTCAGAAGAGGACATGAAATACCCTCGATCTCATCGCGGTCCGTGTCAGAGTATTGGGCACGATGCAATCAGGGATAAAGAAATCTGTCGCGGTTGCACTCACTTTCCTTTTTCCGCTTGGTCGGCTTTGGGCAGCGGCCACAGCCTGATAGTAGTATCGTCACTGCCTGAGGCAGCCTGCTGGCCATCGGGCGAGAAGGCTACACAACGAACACCCTGATCGTGTCCAGTAAAACAGACGAGCTCGCGCCGGGTTTCGACATGCCACAAGCGCACCGTCGTATCGAAGCCACCGGAAAGAAAGCGGCTGCCATCCGGGGAAAATGCCAGGCACCACACGCCCGCTTGATGCCCCTGGAAGCAGTGGAGATGTCTCCCGCTTGCCACGTCCCAGAGCCGGATGGTTGTATCGCTACTGCCAGTTAGGGCCAAGTGGCCGTCTGGAGAAAAGGATATGCTACGCACAATACCGGTCTGCTCCGGCCAGTCAGCCAGTTCTTTGCCGCTCGCCACGTCGATCAGGCTGAGAGGCTGACCGTTTTTCCCAAACAGCGCGTGCCGGGTATCTGGGGAAAAGGCCACGGCCGTAACCCCTTTCATGCTCCCAGGGAGATGCCTTGACAACAGAAGCTGACTCAAATCCCATTCCCATAGAGTGCCGTTTACGCCACCGGCAAATGCACGTTTGCCGTCCGGCGAGAAGGCCATGCGTAATGCCCCCTGTGTATTCTCCGGGAAGTGATAGCTGTGTTGAATCTTTCCGTCTTTGATATTCCAGAGGTGGATTTTCCGGACCGGGTCGCGCGTTCTCCTGTCAGTACTGCAGGAGAGAGCCTGCTTGCCGTCCGACGACACGATGGCCCCCAGATATCCCCAGTTCGGCCACACTGCGGGATCAAGCTTCGAACAATCTAATTGTTTCCCTGTTGCGGCGTCCCACAGCCGGAGCGTGCTACCCAGGCCGCCCCAGAACCAGCCTTTACCTTGAAGATCGACGATATTGTGTTCTCCGTTGCTGGCGGAAAGAATCAGACGGCCATCAGGACTGAATGCTGTACTTGTCACAGGACCTTCATGCTCGACGAAACACAAAATCTCGGCCGATCTCTCAGGGCCAGTTTGCGTCGGTATATTCGGGAAGTCCTTTAGGAGCACATTCCCCATCGGATCTTTCACTTCGAAGTTACGGAAGCGGACGGCGGCAAGCGACGTGCGGAAGCCGACTTGACCGCACGGATGTTCCGCCTCGATCCCTTCAAGGATTCTCCGACCGTCCAGGAAACATTCGTAATGCTGGCCTCTCACTTTCACTTCGACCTTATACCATTTGGATCTCTCCACCCGACCGCCGATCTTGTGGAGACTAACATCCGGCTTCGTGGTATGCAGCTCATGGAATGTGTTACCCCATCCGCCCAGCGTGAAGAAACTAACTTGAGTGGCGTTGGTCGCTCGCAAGATCGCGCCGAATGCACCAAACCCGCTGACCTTCATGGCTTCAAAGGCGAAGTCGTAATCGGTCCACTGTGCATCGCCGAACCACAATCGAGCATCGGGAACGTGCGCTTCCTGTACAAGCTCCGTGCCATCGATGCGCCACCTGCCCGTACCGCTGAACAGTGGCACAAAGCCCCTGCCGTCAGGTATTGGTTTAGGCATTGAGCCGCCGGAACGGCCGCCAGACAGGCCTCCCCGGCCACCTCCACCCGGCTTGGGGAGTACAGGAGTGGGGCCTTCGCCATGAGGTTGAGGCACAACCTTCGCAGTCAGCCACTCTCGGCCACCCTCTTTTATCGTGATTTTCTGCGCAGCGATCACCTCGATGCCATTCACCTTGGCTACTATCTCGTGTGTTCCTGGTTTGATTGTGATTTCTGCGTTTTTGCCGTCCCACTTCACTGTCGCCGTGTCTCCGTCCACCAAGACTTCGGCGTCGGATGGCAAGTCTTCCAGTTTGATAGTACCGTTCTTTGTTTTTACTAAGACGAAGCTTGCGAACAATCCTACCAACCCCATGAGCAACAAGCAGGTCGCTACACCGCCGCCGATCATCCACTTGTTCTTCATGGCGGACGATCGTCGCTTCCGGACATCTGCACCACTCACCGGTTCTGCCGGCGATATCCTACTTTCGGTAAGCGTATCCCATGGCCCACGCACCCCTGTGTCCGCGGTCGCCTGCCCCTTCACCTCGTTTTTCTCGCGCCCACCTCCGGCTGCCGTCTGGTCGTCGGTGCGTGGGTAGTCCGAGGGCTTCCCCGTCGTCTGTTTTCCCTTCGGCTTGACGAAGACCGCAAGTGCCTGCGCTACCTCGCTCGGCGTCTGATATCGATCCGCCGGGTCCTTGGCCATCATCTTCCTCACGACTCCCGCCAGCTCCTCCGGCACTTCGGGTCGAACCAGATGCACAGGCTGGGCTTCCGTCAACTCGTGCGCCTTTAGCACTTCGTAATAGTTTCCTGCCTTGAACGGCGGACTGCCAGTTAACAAGTAATACAGCGTGCAGCCCAGGCTGTAGATGTCGGCCCGGATATCCGCATGGGCTGCGTCCTTGGCCTGCTCCGGTGCGACGTAATCCGGCGTCCCCAGCATCTGACCAGTGTCAGTTAACCCACCACTCTCTCCCTTCTCGCGCATCAGTTTTGCCAGGCCGAAATCGAGCACTTTCACGACGTGAGTCTTGCCCTCGATGGAGCGGATTAGATTCTGCGGCTTGATGTCCCGGTGCACCATGCCTTTCTCAAAGGCATGCTGCAACCCCTTTGCCGCCTGTTGGATGTAGTAACAGGCATTGACAACCGCCAGGGGGCGACCGCGAGCCTTGACGGCTTTATCCAGATCCTCCCCATCAATGTATTCCATGGCAAAGGCCAACAGCCGCTCGCCGTCCAGCACCGCAGTGTGCGCCTTGACCACGTTGGGGTGGTTGAGCTGGGCCGCCGACTGCATTTCCCGAAGAAACCGTGACTTCCCTCCCGCTTGATCGATCAACGTCTTGCTGACTACCTTAAGCACTTCCTGCCGCGCCAGCACACGGTTGTATGCCAGGTAGACGACGCCCATGCCCCCCCGGCCCAACTCCCGGATAATGTCATACGTGGAATGACTGGCCAGTTCCGCGGGCAAGTCCGTCATCACGGCCGGATTTGCCGGGCCTGTCGGCTTGTCTTGCCGGATGCCGGTCGATTCTGACACCGATTGGCTGGGAGGCTCCGTGGCATGTGGATCATGCGCCTGGCGGAGCCGATTTATGAAGTCGTCCCCGGACGCCGCCGCCACTCTTTGACAGCAGTCAGGGCAGTCTTGCAGGTGGCTGATGACCGCTTCGGCGGAGGCATCGTCCAGCTTGCCCAGGCCGAATGCTTCCAACGTTCCGGCTGACGGATGAACGGCTTGACGCGTTTCCATCGAAACAGACTCCTGTGGACGAACGTCCAGGCCGCACACGCGATTCTTCTTAGCGGCCCACTACTAAAGAAAGGCCGGATTTCGCAGTGACATTTTGCGAAAATCGCCGTCAGTCCAATAATTCTCCGGCTTCCTCTCGCAAGCGCTTGAGAATGCGGAACTTAGCTTGCACGACGGAACTCTCTGACATCCCTAGCTCCTCTGCCACGCGGGCAGCCGGCCGCGCTTCCAGGGCGAACCGGATGAAAGCTTGCCATGTTTTCGGCTCGAAATCGGGTTGAACGACCGCCACCAGCTTTTGAAAAACGTGCCGGTCGTGCTCACGGTCCCATTGCTGGGCAAGGTTGCTATCGGAATCTGCGAGTTGGGCAAGCAGTTGCTCCGCTTCATCGTGAAGACCGGCGACCGGCTGCTTTCGACGAGCTTTACAAAAAGCCCTTATGCGGTTGAGGGTAATTTGTCGCAGCCAGGCACGGAAAGCGCCGTCTCGCTGCCGCTCGAACGACGGGAGCTCGCGGAAAACGATGAGGAGAACTTCCTGGGCCACGTCATCGGCCTCTTCGCGCACACCGGGGACGCCCGATAGCCAGTACCGGATAAGCGGCAGGTAGATGTCCTGGAGCCGTTGCCACTCAGCGGCATCCGGCTTGGCGCGCTTGAGCCGATCGAGCAGGCCGAGTGACGTAGTGTTCATGGAAGTTGCTCGCCGCCGGACGATTCCTAATGTCTTTGCCGACTCCCGCAAATGGCTCCCTGGACAAGGCGCGTCGCGCCGTCCCGCTTATTGTTACTGGTAAACATCAGAATTCTCTTTGAATTTCAGGCTTTCGTCCATAGGAAGGCATTGCCTTTTCTCGGAATGTCATAAAACTGTCACATAAATATGCTAACATGTGTTAATGCACCAGCCTCTCCGTCGGGCAGGCGCCGTGCAGACCTAACAATGAACCCTCACGGAGGAGAATTATGAAAACGATTAAGATAATCGGCGCGGCGGCAACCCTGTCACTGCTTTCATCCGTTGCCGATGCGGACCACATTAGTGTTCCCAGCAACCCGAGTGGACCGTTACAGAACTATTGTGAGTACCAATGTACGTGTACCGATGGCTCATCCCAGGGCTACATTCAGATCTTCGTGTCACCTGGAACGAGTTGCGATGGCGATGTCGCCAGTCAAGGCTCTAAGCAGTGCGAGACCCTGTGCACCCCTCCGGCCGGTGGCTTCCTCTTTTATGTTCCGTACAACGGGGTGTGGGAGCAGCGGGGCGTCTTATAGCGGCTCAAATGCGGGATCACCGTAAGAGCTGAGACTCTGGACCTTCGTCCGTTTTCAAAGCCTTCCTTTCGCTTTGTCCTGTAAGGAGAGGGTTAGGAGCGTGGCGGCCGCGAGCGCGGCGACATGGACGCTCACGACGGACAATTCCCTACCGTACTCAACCTGTTCGAGGCCGAGCAGGGCTAGATCCGGTTCTGGCAGCAATGATTCTAGCGCCTGCTTGCCCCAATGGACGGTGATCACTGCTCTCGCCAGCAACTTCCCCAGTCCGTTGAGCGGCGCGATGACGCCGGCGAGAATAATCTGCGGCATAATCGCGATGGGAACCAAGGCAATGGCCATTTCTTCGCTCCGAGCCAGAGTTGAGATCAAAAGACCCAGGCTGGTGCCGACCGCCGCCAATGTCGCAAGGGCCGCAAATTGCGCTATGGCCGACCCCGGCCAAGGCAATCGCATCTTATTTCCCAGAAAATGCGGTCAAGATTTTCAACAGGGCCTCTTCGTCCCAGCCGGCAATCAGGCGCTTGCCGCGTAGGCTCGCTTTGCAGGAAGTGTCCTGTTGCAAAACGGACACCACCAGGC
>DATGIQ010000510.1:0-13890 GCA_035295665.1 Gemmataceae bacterium
ATCCCCGGCGGCATTTTGCAAGGTTTTATTTGCGCAGGCTCCCCGCGTGGTCGTTTGTCCCGCGCAACCGCGCCGGACCTTGCTTCAGGCGGCATGCCTGGCTGGCGTCACGCGGGCGCCCCTGTATGTCTTGCACGGTCACCCCGGGGAAATTACCGGGTTCCACCGCCAGCTCAAGGCGTGGCACGCAACCGATGTGCTCGCCGTGGGAAAAGCGATTCGTGCGTGTCAGAACCTGGACGGTGTCAACGTCCTTGCCCTGACCAGCGAGCAGCGCGTGATGGATCTCATCATCCAGAACCTGCTCCCTGGTGGCCCGATTCGCAGCCTGGTCATTGCCAATCCAGCAGACGTTCGGGCTGGGGGAAGTGGAATGTCTGCACTTGCTCCGTGGATTGCCGCACACAAACGCGCTGCGTTGTTCCTGACAAATGAGACCGGTGGGGATAGCCGCACCTTGGTGGAACGGGCGATGAAGCGATCCGCCCTGCGGCATGCCGATTCGCTGATCCTCGTCGCCGATCTCCGCGCGATTCCACCGGAACGCCGGCCGAATCCGGTGCCAGGCAAGGACGTGGCCATCGAAATGGAACCGCTGACGCCGCTGGGATCGGAGCCGTTCAGTTTTGCCACCGGGCGACTGTTTCAGAAGGACGTCGGCCTACTCGCCCTGATGATGGCACGGCAGCACCTGCTGCCCACCAAGACCGGACCGCTCCGGGCCCTCGTCGTGAGCAACCCCGCGGGAGGCCTGCCGCTCTTGGAGTCCTTCTCTCGCAACACCGCCAAGGAACTCCGAAACGCCGGTTACCAGACGGAAAGCCTGTTTGGCTATCGCGTCACCCGCGAAGAAGTCCGTCGTCTCCTACCCGAGCAAGACATCTTCTTGTGGGAAGGCCATCACAGCACCCTGGTCCGGGACTACGGGCTACCGGACTGGCCTGAGCCGCTTGGCCCTGGACTGATCTTTCTGCAAAGTTGCCTGGCCCTGTGCGAGCCCGAAGCCCTTCCGTTGCTCGAACGGGGAGCGATCGGTGTGATTGGAACCTCGACGCGGACCTATTCGGCTTCCGGCGGCGCATGTTCCCTGGCATTTTTCGATGCCCTGCTTTACGAACACGAGACACTGGGCGCGAGTTTGCGGCAGGCAAAGAATTTTTTGCTGGCTTACGCCCTGCTCAAGGAAAAGCGAATTGGTTCCGGGGCCAGGCTGGGCGGTGCCAATCTGCGCTCGGCGTGGGCGTTTACGCTGTGGGGCGATCCCACGCTGCGGCTTCCGTTACCAGAATCACCTGAAACGTCCTTGCCGGTTGTGCGGCACGAAGTGCATGGCAATTCCATCATCTTGTTTCAGCCGGCGCAAGCCTATGATCCCGTGGCCGTAAACCCCTACCGCAGCCAGATGTTGCCCAACGGCCGTCTAGCGGGACTCGTGCAACGAGATGGAGGGTCTGCGCAGCGCCGCCTGGCTCGCCTGCTGTTTGCCGAGGTCCATTTGCCCAAGGCTCCGCAGGGCAAGCAGCCCCGACTGCACAGCCGGCTGCCATCCGACCGGTATGTCTTTTCCTGGGATCCGTGGCGCCGTTGTGGCTATCTGCTAGCCGACCCTCGTGCCACGGACAAGGGCGAACTTCATTTCCAGGTGCATTGGGAGACAACGGCAAGCGTAGGGACAGAAGCAGAGTCCGTAGTCCGTAGCCCATAGCAAGGAATTACGGACTACGGGCTACGGACTACGGACTCTGGAGAAGTTGCATGTCACGCACATTGATGAGCATAATCACGGCCAGCATCCTGGCCCTGGCATCGGTCGGGATGATGATTGGCCGGTATCAGATTTTGGGAGAGGAAGTCCGAGTTCCTGCTGGACCGGGCACATGGAAGGTCACAATGCTCGTCCAGGGACAGGGCACGGGCGCCGGCGCCAAACTGCTGACGACCACACCACTGGACTTTGGCCATCAGCACATCCTCGACGAACTGTACCGTAGTGATGAATTACTCGCCAAGCCGCCCGACTCCAAGCATCCGGAGCGCCGTCAGGTCTTGTGGACCCAGAGGCCGGGTGTGCCGAATGGTTCGTTTCGGATCCGGTACGAGTTTTATTGCAGCGTCAACGTCCGTACTCCGACCGCACCCATGTCCGAGCTGGCCAAGGCGATCAACACCCCACCACATGCCGGTACGCAGCTCAAAAGCGAACCGCGCATCCAGAGCGATGACCCCGACATCTCGACCCTGGCCCGCAGTCTGACCGATGGGTTGGAGGATGTCCGGGATCAATTCGAAGCTCTCTATCGGTATGTCGAACAAGAGATCCACAGTGAACCGAACCTTCCCGGCTCAGGATTGAGCGCCCTGGAATGCCTCCGAAACGGCAGCGGCGGCTCGGGAGGCAAGAGCCGGTTACTGGTTGCGTTGTGTCGCAACCGTGGAATCCCCGCACGATTGGTAACAGGATTGGCGCTCCGACGGGGCCGGGAACAGAACTCGCTTTTCTGGGTTGAAGCCTGGGTCCATAACCATTGGATGCCCGCCTGTCCCTCGTTTCACAACCTGGGGCGGGTGCCCGCCTCCTACCTCGTCTTCAACTATGGCGACTATCCGCTGGTCCGCGGCCGCAACGTCCGGGACCTAAAATATGCGTTCCTCATCGAACGTCCGGCTGCCGAGGAGGCTGCGGCGACCAACGACTCCCCGCTCCGACGACTCCTGACGCGGCTATCGTTGTACGCGTTGCCGCCGCCGGAACAACGCCTGGTCGAATTCTTGCTTCTGTTGCCGATTGCCGCGCTCATCGTGTGCATTTACCGCAATGTAATCGGTCTGGGAAGTTTCGGGACGTTTGCCCCAGCCCTTGTCGGCTTGGCGTTCCGCGACTTGGGGAGCCTTCCCGGTTTCCTCGTGTTCGTGTCGCTTGTTCTCATCGGCTGGGTCCTGCGCCGCATTCTCGACCGCTTCCATCTCTTGCAGGTGCCGCGCTTGGCCTTCCTGCTCAGCCTGATTGTGTTTGTCCTGATCTCGGCCATCGTAGCTGCCAACTACCACGATCTGGCGGCGACGAAATATGTCTCGCTCTTTCCGATGGTCATTTTGACCGGGATGATCGAGCGCTTCTGGACGTTGGAGGTCGAAGATAGCACGATCTCTTCCTTCCGGACCTTGCTTACCACGATGCTTATCGCCGCTAGCATCAGTCTGTTCTTGAGCTTACATGCGGTGGTCCGGCACATGTTCCGTTTTCCCGAAACGCTGGGCTTGATCATGGCTGCCCAGCTCCTGATTGGCCGTTACACCGGGTACCGTTTCTCTGAGCTCTTCCGCTTCCGAGATTTTCTGAAGCCGGAGTGCCCGGATACACCCGGCATGCGAGCCTTCGGCGGAGGAGAATGGCGAATTTAGTTCCACAGCCACGAGGAGGAACGTCCATGTTCTGGATTTTCACCGCGGCACGCCGGCTCAAGCGCCTGGGCATCTTGGGCATGAACCATCGCAACGCCAGCTGCATTCTCGATCACAATCCGCGCGTTCTGTATCCGCTCGTGGATGACAAGCTCCGCATGCGCGATCTCTGTCTCCGCATCGGTGTGCCGACTCCCGATGTCTACGCGGAGATTGCCTACCACTCCATGTTGCGGCATTTGCACGATTACTTGGGGGAGCGGGATGATTTTGTAATCAAGCCCAACCGCGGCTCGGCGGGCCGTGGCGTGCTGGTTGTGATGGGCCGGGCGGGAAACGAATACATCCGGCACAACGGCGAGAGGCTGCGTCCGGAACAGATACGCCAGCACTTATCGGACATCCTCTCCGGGATGTACTCGCTGGGCGGCCGACCGGACCGTGCCATGGTCCAGCAGCGCATCCGCTTGCACCCCGCCTTTGAGGCGATTGCTTACAAAGGGATTCCGGATGTCCGCGTCATCCTTTATCGCAATCGACCGGCGATGGCGATGTTGCGCCTTCCGACCAAGGCATCAAATGGCCGGGCCAATTTGCATCAGGGCGGCATCGGGGCCGGCGTCGATCTCCAGACCGGGATCACGAACCACGCGGTCCAGCGAAACCACCTTGTGGAATGCCATCCCGATACCGGCAACTCTGTGGTGGGCATGCGTGTGCCGTATTGGTCTGCAATTCTCGACATGTCCTGCCGCGTGGCGGCGGCCACAGGGTTGGGTTACCTAGGCGTCGATATCGTCGTGGATGCCGCTCTGGGGCCGATGTTGCTCGAAGCCAATGCCCGCCCGGGACTCGCAATCCAGATTGCCAATGCACGCGGGCTCTTACCACGGCTCGAGGAAATTCGCCGCGAATCGGAGTTCGAGCACGATGCTGCGGACGAGACCAGGCCCGGGGTGATTGGTCGAATCGGTCAAGCCTTTCGCCGTAGCGCGTGACCGGGCCGCTGGCCATCCGCAGCAGAAATGCCCGAACCCACCCTCTCCCTTCAACCCGCGCTCCCCGAAAAAGCCGGCTTGACAGTCTCGCCCGCTTTATGGCACTTAGTATGGCCCGAGCGGATAACCCAGGGCCTGCCGTCCTGAAGCGGTGATGGATCACCAACCTGGCCGGCCCGAGAGCGATCTGGTGTTCCTGGAAAAGGTCACGGAATGATCATCTGCCGAACACCCTTTCGGATCTCCTTCTTTGGTGGGGGAACCGACTATCCGGCCTGGTATCGCGCCCACGGTGGAGCGGTGCTTGCGGCCACAATCGACAAGTATTGCTATCTCACCTGTCGCTATCTGCCACCGTTCTTCGAACATTCGATTCGGATCGTTTACCGCAAGATCGAAACCTGCGCGGCAATTGAGGAGATCAGCCACCCGGCCGTACGCGAGGCGTTGCGGTTCCTCCAGATCGACCGGGGCATCGAGCTGCACCATGATGGCGACCTTCCGGCCCGCAGCGGCATGGGCTCGAGCTCGGCCTTCACCGTTGGCCTGCTGCACGCCCTGCATGCCCTGCGCGGGGAGATGCCGACCAAGCACCAGCTTGCCAAGGAGAGCATCACCATCGAACAGGACGTGCTTCAGGAAACGGTCGGCTCGCAGGACCAGGTGATGGCCGCTTACGGAGGCCTGCGTCATGTGAAGTTTCGTTCCGACGGTGAAATCCTGGTGAACCCGCTCGTGCTTCCGCTGGAGCGCATCGCGGAATTGAAAGCGCATCTGATGCTGTTTTACACCGGCATCTCCCGCACGGCCGCGGATGTGGCCCGCAGTTACGTCGTAGGCATCGAGTCGCGTAGCCGGCAGCTGCGGATCATGAAAGAGTTGGTCGACGAGAGTATCGACATCCTGGCCAGTGGCACGCACCTGGGCGCATTTGGCGACTTGCTTCACGAGGCCTGGCTGGCCAAACGCAGCCTCAGCCCGCGCGTCTCCAACAGCGCGGTCGATGCTTTGTATGAGCGGGCGCGGGCCGCCGGCGCTGTCGGCGGAAAGCTTACCGGGGCCGGCGGAGGAGGGTTTCTGTTGCTTTTCGTTCCGCCCGACAAGCAGGCGGCCGTGCTCGACGCGTTGGATAAACAGCTCCACGTACCGTTTGACTTCGAGTCCGTGGGCAGCCAGATCATCTTTTACGAACCGGGGGTGGATTACCGCGAGGCGGAACGAGCCCGCCGACATCAGCCGCCTGTTCAGTTTCAAGAGCTGTCCCACGTAAGTTTGGCTACGGAGGCATCGTGAATCGGACCGCGCCCATCTTTGTTGCGGGTGGCGAAACGCTGATCGGGGCCGCGCTGCGGAAACGCCTGCGGGCGGCGGGCTACGCAAACATTGTCGGCGCCCCTCCCGACGAACCGGACCTAACTGACCCCGTGCAGGTCGAAAATCTCTTCGACCGGGCGCGCCCCGAATACGTCTTCCTCGTCGCTGGGTGGTCGGGCGGCATCCGGCTGAATCAGGAACGACCGGCCGAGCTCATGCGGCACAACTTGCTGGTGACGGCCCACGTCGTTCACCAAGCGTATCAGCACGGGGTCAAGAAACTGCTTTATTTGGCCAGTTCCTGTAGCTACCCCAAGCATGCCCCCCAGCCGCTGCGTGTGGAATCACTCCTGACTGGCCCGCTGGAGCCAACGAGCGCAGCCTACGCCGTGGCCAAACTTGCCGGCTGGCAGCTCTGCGAAGCGTACCGGCGGCAATATGCCGTCCGCTTCGTGACGGCGTTTCCCACCAACTCATTTGGTCCGCACGATGACTTTAGCCCGGAAGGGGCGCATGTGATCCCCGGTCTGCTGCGACGCACTCATGAAGCCAAGCTCCGCGACGAACCCGAGCTGACGATTTGGGGAACCGGGACGCCGTGCCGCGAATTCATTTATTCCCACGACCTGGCCGACGCCTGCCTGTGGGTTATGCGCTCCTACGATGGTCCCGAGCCGATTAATCTCGGTGGCGCCGAGGATCTCTCGATTGCTGAGCTAGCCCGGACGATCGCCCAGGTGGTGGGCTACCGCGGCCGGCTGCGGTTCGACTCGGGCCGGCCGGATGGCACCCCGTTCAAGAGGCTGGATTCGAGCCGGCTCAGGGAATTGGGTTGGCGTCCCGCAACGGATTTTCGCACGGCCCTTGCCGAGACCTACGCCTGGTATCTGCATCACGTTGCCAAGGAGGAGCCCACGGATGTACGAGCGGCTATATAGGTCAGTGTACCGGATCCGTCGTCTGGAGGAGGAGATTGCCCGCGTCTATCCCACAGACAAGATCAAGAGCCCTGTCCACCTCTCGATCGGCCAGGAGGCGGTCTCGGTCGGGGTTTGTGAGGCCCTGAAGCCGCACGATGTTGTCTTCGGCACGTACCGCGGCCACGCGCTGTACCTGGCCAAAGGCGGCGATCTGAAGCGCATGGTTGCCGAGCTGTACGGCAAGGCGACCGGCTGCACGAAAGGCAAGGGCGGATCCATGCACCTGATCGCCCCCGACCAGGGCGTAATGGGCACTTCCGCCGTCGTCGGCACGACCATTGCCAATGCCGTCGGCTATGCTTATGCCCTCCGCTACATGCAGAGCAAACGAATTGTCGCCAGCTTCTTTGGCGATGGTGCGACCGAGGAAGGGGTCTTCTCGGAAAGTCTGAATTTCGCCGTGCTCAAGCGGCTGCCGATTCTCTTTGTCTGCGAAAACAATCAGTACGCGATCCACACGCATCAACGCCGACGCCAAGGGGCGCCGGCGATCTGTGCCCGCGCCCGGTCGCACGGCTTGCCTGCGGAACGCATTAACGGCAACGATATCTTCCGCGTTTGCGAACGGGCCAAGGAAGCCACGGCACAAATTCGTGCCGGCGGCGGGCCGTGGTTTTTGGAGGTTCTGACGTACCGCTGGAAGGAACATGTTGGGCCGGGCGAAGATTACCAACTCGGCCACCGAAGCCGGGAGGAGGCGGCGGCGTGGATCGATAGCGATCCCCTCAACCGCCTCAGGGCAGCAGTCGAGCCCGAAATTCGCGCTCGATTGGAGGAAGAAGTGGAAGCGGAAATTACGACCGCTTTCGCCTTTGCCGAAGCCAGTCCGTTCGCACCGTCGGAGGAACTCTATCAGGATGTCTTCAAGGAGTACACGGATGACGCGCGGAATGCCGATCGCCTCGTTCCCAGCACCGATTGACACGTCCTCTACGCCATCGCCAACCAGCAAGCGGAAATCAGTCCGGACGCTGTCTTACGTCGAGGCGATCTGTGAAGCCACCGATCTGGAGATGGCGCGCGACCCGGCCGTCATCGTGTTCGGGCTGGATGTGGACGACCCGAAGGCGATTCAGGGAACAACGCGGGGGCTGGTGGAAAAGTATGGTCCGGAGCGCGTCTTCGGCACGCCGCTGTCGGAAGATGCCATGACCGGGGCGGCCATCGGCATGGCCCTGGCCGGGCTGCGGCCGATCCATGTTCACATCCGCATGGATTTTCTGATGCTGGCCATGAACCAGCTTGTGAATGTCGCTGCCAAGAGCCGCTACATGTTCGGTGGAGCGGTATCGGTGCCCCTGGTCGTCCGCTCGATGATTGGGCGGAGCTGGGGCCAGGGGGCACAGCACTCGCAAGGCCTCCACAGCTTCTTCATGCACGTACCCGGACTCGAGGTCGTCGCGCCGACCACGCCGTACGATGCCAAGGGGTGTCTGACTGCCGCGGTTCGGGACGACAACCCGGTCCTGTACGTCGAGCATCGCTTGCTCCACTTTCAACAGGGGCCGGTCCCGGAAGGCTCGTATACCGTCCTACCGGGGAAGGCGCGGGTGACGGCTCCGGGCGCTGACGTCACCCTGGTTGGCATCTCGTATATGCAGGTGGAATGCCTACGTGCCCGCCATTACCTCGAAGCGGTGGGCATTGGCGCGGAGGTCATCGATCCGATCTGGCTCAGTCCGCTTGATATCGACACGATCACAGCCTCTGTGGAAAGAACGGGGCGACTGCTGGTCGTCGATACCGGATGGCTCTCGTGCGGGGCCAGCGCGGAAATCATCGCGCAGGTTGCTGAGCGACTTCAGGGGATTCGCGACCTGGGTCTGAAGCGCTTGGGCTTCGCGCCGGTAACCTGTCCCACGACCCCCGCACTCGAACAGCTCTTTTATCCAGACGCAAGGACCATTGCCACGGCGGCGCGCGACCTGGTGGAAGGAGAGAAGACCGGCTGGCTTCCCGAGGAGCGCCCCGACCTGCGCATGATCGAATTCAAGGGACCGTTCTGATGAAGACCCAATGCCTGGCTCAGGCGGCCAACCTCCACTGGCCGCTCATGAAGAACAACATCGCACGGGAAGACCTCGACGCAGTCTGTGCACTGCTGAGCGAGGAGGACCCGGTCTTAACCCAGTCGCGGCATGTCCGGGCCTTTGAAGAGGAATGGTCGGATTGGCTCGGCGTGAAGTACAGCGTGTTTGTCAATTCCGGCTCGTCCGCCAATCTGCTTACGCTCGCGGCCCTGAAAGAGCTGCACGGGGCCGGTGGGGAAGTCGTCGTACCGACCATCACGTGGGTCTCCGATATCGCCGCGGTGCTGCATTGCGGCTTTGAGCCGGTCTTTGTGGATATCGATCCGGCGACGCTCGGAATGGACAATGAGCAGGCGCTGGCACGGCTCAACTCACGGACTCGGGCCGTCTTTCTCACGCATGTCCTCGGCTTCAATGCCCTGACGCCCCGTTTGCTCGACGAGCTTGGCCGCCGCCGTATTCCGCTTTTGGAAGATGTGTGCGAATCCCACGGTGCAACCTTCCATGGCCGGAAACTCGGTTCGATCGGACTCCTTTCCAACTTTTCGTTTTACTACGCCCATCACCTGAGCACGATCGAAGGCGGCATGGTCTGCACGAACGATGCCGACATGTACGAAGCGGTCCGGATGCTCCGCTCGCACGGTTTGGTGCGCGAGTTGGACTCGGCCAGCCGCAAAAAGGAGTACGCGGATGAATACGCCGATTTGAATCCTGAATTCACCTTCGCATACCCTGGCTACAACGTCCGCGGTACCGAAATCAACGCCATCATTGGTCGATCCCAACTCCCGCGCCTGGACGAAAACATCCAGCGCCGCACGGACAACTTGCTGCTGTTCCTGGAAAACCTGGATGAAACCGTTTACCAGACAGAGTTCGCAACCGAAGGGAGCAGCAACTATGCCCTGACACTGATTTTTAAAGATCCCAATCCCGCCTTGGCCCGGCGCGTGATGGCCGCCCTGAAGAATTACGGAGTCGAATTCCGGCGCGGCACGGCAGGTGGCGGCAATCAGCTCCGGCAACCGTATCTGCGCCGCCTTTTCGGGCCGCATGAATACAAGAAATTTCCGCGTGCCGATCATGTGCACTTTTACGGCTTCTACATCGGGAACTACCCTACGCTGGAGCGGGAGAAAATTCTCCGTCTGTGCGATCTGCTGAACCTTGTGGCCCATGACGAATAGACGGAATGATCCGGTGGGCGGAGTGTGCCATGGCAACGACAAAAAAGCTCGATCTGGTTCTGATCAACCCAAGCAGCCGCACTCAGGTTTATCAATCATTGGGCATCAAGCTAACTGCCGTCGAGAATCCGGTCTGGGCGGGTCTCATGGCTACCTTTTGCCGCCAGCGCGGCGTATCCGTTGAAATCATCGATGCCGAGGCCGAGGAGCTAATCCCCGAGGAGGTCGCCGAACGGATCGAAGATCTCGATCCGGTATTGGCGGCGGTGGTCGTGTATGGCCATCAACCTTCCGCTTCGACTCAGATCATGACGACGGCCGGGCTGAGCTGCACCGCGATCAAAGCACGGACACCAGCTCAGCACGTCTTGCTCCTCGGTGGACACGTGGCGGCTTTGCCGGAGCGAACGCTCCGGGAAGAGCAGGCGGACTTCGTGGCGGCAGGTGAAGGGTTGCATACATTGGTTGACCTGGTCGAGGCGTTGAAGACGCCGGTGCCGAGACTTGACCGAGTGTCTGGCCTGTGGTACCGCGCTGACGGCACCCTACGCAGCACGCCGGATCGGCCACTGGTTGCCGACCTCGAGGGCGAAATGCCTGGCCAGGCATGGGATTTGTTGCCCATGTCCAAGTACCGCGCCCATAACTGGCATTGCCTGGACGGGAGCGACCGCCAACCCTATGCGGCTCTCTACACGACCCTTGGCTGCCCGTATCATTGTTCCTTCTGCTGTATCCAGGCGCCGTTCAAAAGCGGTGAGCGAGCGGCCGGTCAGCGCTACTCGGCCAATAGCTACCGCTACTGGAGCCCGGATAGCGTCCTCGCCCAGATTGATGTGCTGGTCAACCGCTACGGCATCCGCAATCTGAAAATTGCCGACGAGATGTTTGTGTTGAACCGCAAACATGTGCTGGGGATTTGCGATCGGATCATCGAACGCGGTTATGACCTGAACATCTGGGCGTATGCACGGATAGACACCATCAAGGATGGGATGCTGGCAAAGCTCAAGGCCGCTGGTTTCAACTGGCTGGCCCTCGGCATCGAGGCGGGGGCCGATCGCGTCCGGGCCAATGTGGATAAAGGCTTTACCCAGGAAGAGATTTACACAGTCATTGCCCAAATCCGCGACGCCGGCATACACGTCATTGGCAATTACATTTTCGGCTTACCCGAAGACGATTTGGAAACCATGCAGGCAACGTTGGATCTGGCCCAGGAACTCAACTGCGAATTCGCCAACTTTTACTCGACCATGGCCTATCCGGGTTCTCCCCTCTATACCTTGGCCGTCCGGCAGAACATTCCGCTCCCGCCGCAGTGGACTGGCTATTCGCAGCATTCCTCCGATTGTCTACCGTTACCGACCCATTACATCCCGGCCAGGGAGGTTTTGCGGTTTCGCGATCAGGCATTCGTCTCGTATTACACCAACCCACGCTATCTGGACATGGTCGCGCAGCGATTCGGCCCTGACAGGTTGATGCACATCAAGGAAATGACCAGCTATCGTCTGGAGCGGCATCTACTGAGCGGCAAGCTTCAGGTGCCGGCGGTGATACTTCCGAGGGCCCGTCAGAGTTCGATCGATCTGTCCAGTCGGAATGCCGTGGCGCTTGCGGAAGGTTGACCATTTCACCTTGATCCGGACCGATATTGTCGCAGCGCAGCCAAGGTCCGCTCGAACTCCGGCGGCAGCGCGGCCTCGATCTCAATGAAGTCTCTCCGCCGTGGATGGTGAAAGCGGAGCCGGCTGGCGTGCAGAGCCTGACGCGGCATGAGGATTTCATCCGCCTCGGGCTCTAGATCCGGAACCAGGTCGGACAAACGCAGACAATCACGGCCGCCATAGGTCTTGTCCGCCAGCACGGGGCAGCCGACGCTCGCCAAGTGAACGCGGATTTGGTGCGTTCTTCCCGTGCGCGGATTGATGCGGCACAAGGTAAATCCTCGAAATCGCTCCTTCACTTCGTAATAACTGCAAGCGTCCTTTCCAACCTCTTCCTCTTCCGTCACGATCATCTTGATCCGATCGTTGGGATGGCGGGCAATGCGACCTTCGATGTAGTCACTGTCGCGATCCAGGACGCCCGCAGTGATGGCCGTGTATTCCTTAAACACCTTCCGGGTCTCGAACTGATTGCTCAGGTCGCGGTGCGCGGCCTCATCCTTGGCGATGAGGATCACACCGCTCGTGTCACGGTCGAGTCGATGGACGATCCCCGGGCGATACTCGCCATTGAGCTGGCTCAGCTTACCAAAGCGGAACTGGATGGCGTTGGCCAAGGTGCCACTCCAATGGCCCTTGGCAGGATGGACAACCATATCGGCCGGCTTGTTGATGACCGCAAGGTATTCATCTTCGTAAAGGACTTCGAGGGGAATATCTTCGGGTACGGGCAGATCATGCGTAGGCGGTGGCGGCCAAACCCTGATCTGGTCGCCGTACCGGATCTTATAGCTTGCCTTTCCCAGCCGATCGTTGACCAGGACGGCACCCGCATCAATGATGCGCTGGATGGCGGATCGGCTCAGCTCCGAGAACATCAGCACCAGATACTGGTCGAGGCGCGTTCCCTCAACCTTTCGCCGAACCGTCAGGTCAACGTAGGGAACATCTGGGGATAACGATGAATTGGGGACCTGCATACCTTCAAGTCTGCCGGCCGGGGCTACGGACCAACTGGATTCATCTTTGGGATTGGGATATTCGCTTTGGGAGCGGCCTTCTCATTTCCTTTGGCGTAGAGCTCCTCGACCTGTTTACGAGAGGTCTCCAGGATGCCGATTCGCTCGGTCGCCGTTTTGCCTGCAGGACTATCGGGGTATTTCTTGGCCAACTCTTGATAATACTCCAGCGCTCGATCCAAGCTGCCGGCACGCTTTTCTTCTTTGCTGGCATCGGACTTCTCCGACGTGGCAGCTTCCGCAGTCTCAGTTGGTTCAACGAGGCCGGCGAGCGTTTCTTCCGCGGTGGCCCTACCTAACATCGCTTCTTGGGCAAGTAGCGGGGCATCGACGCAGTGGGGCAGCAGCTCGGTGTAGAGTCGGTGGCTGTCCTTGAGCATCGGCAAGGCCCGTACACGGTCCTCACTGGCCAAGGACAAGATTCCTTGTTGCATATTCCAGCGAGCCAGATCAAAGCGGGCGGCCCGCGCTGCGGTGGTGCCCGGATTGCGGGCCTCAATTGAGAGCAACTTGGCTGTGCCCGCGGCCGGATCGTGGGTTGCCTCATCTACACCAGTCCAGAGACTGGACCGCTGCCGAACCGTGGCACTGATTGCGTACTGCCAGACGGCAAAGCTCGCGAGAGCCAACAGGACGAAGACCCAGATGAGTGTGGACGTGGATTTGGGAGCCGATCGCATCCCCTGAAGCAATCGGCCCATACGGTCAGCCAGCTCGTTCGTGTGGAGCTGATGGCGATGTTCCGCTTTCATGCGGCCTTAACTCCCTTGAGCGGGTGTGCGGTTGCGAGCGTTAACTTCCGTGATGATAGGAGCTTGGGCGGGCGAGGTCAATGCAGACTGCTCCGGATGAGATCGCACCGGATCAGGCATATTGAGCCATGTACTCGAGGAATTTCCGGGCACACCGATCCAGGTTTTCAGCACTGCCGCCGCCACGCACGGGCGCGCACATCTCGTAAGCGACATGGCCATTGAAGCCGGTTTCCTGGAGGGCCTGGAAGAACGCAGGATAGTCGATGAAACCTTCGCCCAGCGGTACGGCACGGATTGCGTCCGGTTCGCGGCTGTAGTTGACCAGGTTTGGTTGATAGCGAAAGCGGGGCCGCCGCGCATAATCGGCTACCGTGGTGTGGACAAGGTAGGGGGCTAACTTGTGGACGGCAGCCACCAGGTCGCTGCCTTGGAGCGCCGGTGCCCAGGCATCAAACATCGCTTGGCAATTGGGTTCATCGATTTCTTGCAGCAGGTCGAACAGGCTTTCGTAATGCGCAGCCGTGTCGTGATG
>DATGIQ010000511.1:0-31709 GCA_035295665.1 Gemmataceae bacterium
GGAGCTTGCGGAGTTGGTCCGAACGCGGCTTGCGGGTCGTTGCGCGTGCCAGGGCAGAACCTCCGGCAGGGATCGGGTTCCACCATTTTACCAAACATTAGGTGACACATTCGGCCACACATTATGTGACACCACGGTTAAGGAAGACGCGAACGCTTTCATGGGGTCGCTCCGCAGGTTATCGACAGGAGCCCGCTTGGCCGCTGCTCTCGGCAGGCCAATCCCTGGCGGATGGCTTTCTCCGTCAGCCGCCGCGCTACAGCCCGTATCAGCCGGCTCCCCGCCCACGGTCCTGCTCGATCCGCGTTCGCTCCTGAGCTGCTGTTTGACCAGGCTGGATTTGCGACCTAGCTTTTCTAGCAGACGGTGAGAGGTGCTCACAGAAAGGGATGCCTGAACGCCGGACGAATCCCCGATCTGTGGAATGAGACCAGAGAGGACGCTTCCTCCACGACAACGGCAAACCCGTCGTAAGGCGGGGACGCAAAGCCATGGGCCCGTCGCAATCCCTCCTGGGTTTCGGCGGGTTGCCAGGTTACCGAATGGCTGGACGGCTTCCATAGATACTGTGGGACCCGAAGCCCTTTTTCGTGCGCGCACGGGTCCGTGTTTCGGTAACGTGGTGATTCCGGAAGAGAGAACAGGACCCATGCTTCACTTCAATCGACCTTTCCACCCTGCTGTCAGATCATCTGACCTGTCTCTCCCGACGCCGACTCTGGCGTAAGGGTTCACCCGCCTTTTCCTCCCTTTCCCAATGGCCCGCGGAAGGTTCTTCCCATTCACCCTGGAAGACAGACTTCCCGCTCCGAGGAGCAGCTATGAAGCTATCCGACATTCTAAACCGCTTGTTCGCAAAGACGACCCGCAGTCGTTCGCTCCGCCCAGCGCAACAACGAGCCCGGTTGGAGGTGGAAGGCCTCGAATCACGCCTGGTGCCTTACTCGGTTTCCGGCAATGCCTGGCCCCACGCCGAATTAGTGACCCTCAGCTTCATGCCCGACGGCACCAACCTCGGCGGCGTGACCAGCAACCTCTTTCAGACGTTCAACCAAAAGTTCGGCTCGGCTTCGGCGTGGCAAACCACCATCCTGAAAGCCGCTCAGGTGTGGGCCCAGCAGACCAACCTCAATTTCAGCGTGGTCGCAGACAGCGGCGCCGATAGCGGCTCGGGCAACTACGAGCAAGGTGACCCGACGATCGGGGATATCCGCATAGGTGGCTTTGCCTTCGGGAGTAGCACGTTGGCCATGGCCTACATGCCGCCCCCCGCGAACAACTACTCGCTGGCGGGAGACATCTCCTTCAACACCGGACAGGCCTTCCATATCGGCACCACGTACGATCTGTTTACGGTGGCCCTGCATGAGTTCGGCCATGCCCTGGGGTTAGAGCATAGCAGCAGCGGCACGGCGGCGGCAATGTACCCTAGCTACACCAGCGCCAAACAGAGCCTCAATAGCGATGACATCGCCGGTATCCGCAATATCTACAGCAGCAACCACGCGCGTTCAACGGACGCGTATGCCGGCGCGGCCACTCCTGACAGCAGTTTTGCGACGGCCGCCGACATCAGCGCACTGATAAATCCCACAACCCTAACGGAACAGCTGCCCAACCTCGACATCACGACGACGAATACCCAGGAATACTTTGCCGTAACCGCGCCAGCCGCGACCAGTGGAACGCTGACGGTGAATGTGCAGAGTCAGGGGCTTAGCCTGCTGTCCCCGAACCTGACCGTTTATGCTGCTGATCAGCAGACGGTTCTGGGTTCGGCCAGTGGCTTGGGGCACTACGGCACAACACTCACCGTGACGCTGAACCAGGTGACGGCCGGCCAGCGGTTCTACCTCAAGGTGCAAGGGGCCGACAGCAGTGCGTTCAGTACCGGCCGCTATGCCTTGACCGCCAACTTCAGCAGCAGTCCCTCGCCGGCGGTGACGCCACCTAACACCCAGACCCTGGACGGCTTCCCGGTGAACGGGAGCGGCGGTGCCGCCGACACCAATGCCCAGGGCGACACGTACCTCGACAGCGTGCCGGCCATCACTGGGATCACGCCCGATACCGGCCTCAGTAGCAACGACGGCGTCACGAGCGCCCAAAACATCAAGCTGGTTGGGTCGGCGCCTGAGCATGACACCGTCACAGTTTACCTTGTGTCGAGTAATGGCAAGAATACACCAATTGGCACGGCGACCATGGGCGGTGGCAATAACTGGACTTTCGATTACACCGGAACCACCCTGTCGGCAGGAACGTACCAGTTCACCGCGACGTCCACGGACAGTTTCGGCAACATCAGCGGATACGCCACTCCATTCACGGTGGTAATCGACACGACAGCACCGCAAAAACCCAACCTCATGGGGATCAGCCCGGACACAGGTTTCAGCGCGACGGATGGAATCACGCAGGTCAATACGCCAACGCTGCAAGGGACCGCACCAGCCAATAGCCTGGTGCAGATTTACCAGAATGGCAACACGGCGGTGTTTGGTAGCGTCATGGCAGACAGCAACGGGAACTGGAGCTACCAGAGCCAGGGCCTCGGGGATGGCACGTACAGCTTCACGGCCACAGCCACAAACCTGGCCGGGAACGTCAGCAATCTCTGTTCAGCCCTTCCCGTGACGATCGATACGCATGCGCCGAACGCGCCGGTCATCACCGGCATCAGCCCCGACAGCGGCACTGCGGGCGACGGCGTTACGAATGATCCGACCATTCACTTGCTGGGCACCGCCGCCCCGCTCAATCAGGTGCAGGTGTTCAACGGCGGCGTCTCCATTGGTACCGCGATGTCTGATGGCAGTGGCAATTGGCAGTTCGACTACAGCCACACGACGCTGGCCAACGGAACGTATTCCTTCACCGCTCTTGGGACTGATAGAGCGGGCAACAGTAGCAATTTATCCCATGTCTACACCGTGGTCATCGACCTGACGCGGCTACCAGTGCCCGTCGTCAGCGGCATCAAGTACGACAGCGGTGTCAGCGGCTCGGACTGCATTACCAACGTTCCGTACCAGGTCTTCAACGGCACGAGCATCCCCAATGGTACGGTGCAGGTGTTCCTCGACGGTAAATCCATCGGCACCATCGCG
Organism: Gemmataceae bacterium; assembly: GCA_035295665.1. GTDB lineage: Bacteria > Planctomycetota > Planctomycetia > Gemmatales > Gemmataceae > DATGIQ01. Next base: position 3,111 of record DATGIQ010000511.1, read on the forward strand.
ACCGACGGCAGTGGCAACTGGTCCTTCGACTACTCCAAGACGGCCATCAGCGAAGGCACGCACACCGTCACCGCGCAAGTCACCGATTTCGTCGGCAACGTCAGCGCCATGTCGGCACCCATGACTCTGATCATCGATCTAACTGCACCGATCAAGCCGATCATCACGAGCTGGGGTCCAGACAGCGGGATGAGTGCCACGGACGGCATCACCAATGTCAACACGCCGACCTTCTACGGCACGACCGAGGCCTACGGCACGGTCACGGTGTTGGATAACGGCCACGCTCTGGGTACCACAACTGCAAACGCCACTGGCGCCTGGCAGTTCACCTGCCCCACGCTGGGCGACGGCGTGCATCCCATGACGGCCACTGCCACCGATCTGGCCGGCAACATGGGACAGGCCTCCCAGGCTATCAACATCACCATCATTACCAAGATTGGCAATGTGCATGTGACCGGGATCACCCCCGACACCGGCGCGCACAACAACGACGGAATCACCAACGCGAGGAACATCAAAATCCTGGGGCAATCGGACCCTGGTGACACGGTGCAGGTTTTCCGGGGTGGTGCTTCCATCGGGACGACGGTTGCCAACTCCCAGGGGAACTGGATCTTCGACTATACGGGCACGACCCTGGCCGACGGGATCTACAACTTCACCGCTTCCGCTTCCGACGTGGCTGGCAATGTCAGCCAGCTGTCGCAGATGCTGTCCGTGACGATCGACACCGTGGCCCCGAACGCGCCGGTGATTGCAGGTGTCATCGAGAGCACCGATGCGTCAGGTAACCAGATACTCTCCAGTAGCGGTATCGCCGAGGCGCAAAGCACCGTGACTGTATACTGCAATGGGTCCGTGATCGGCTCGACCAATGCGGATGGCCAAGGCAAGTGGCACTACGATTATAAGAGCACGAAGTTCGCCAATGGCAAGTATCTGTTCGCAGCCACGGCCACGGACCTGGCCGGAAATGTTGGCGCCCAGTCCTTGTTCAATCTCCTCCTCGGAAACGGGATGCAGAATCTGTCCGTTCCCAAGCTCACGGTGGCCAGCGTTCTTGGCGTCGCCGGCAACGGCAACCCGATCGCCATCGCCACGCCAACATTTACCGGCAACGCCAAGGCCGGGACCCAGGTGACGGTGGTCGATGGCAACATGGTCCTCGGCACAACCGTGGCGGACGCCTCTGGGCATTGGACGTTCACGAGTCCCAGACTGGCAACGGGGAACCATAGCGTCTCGGTGTTCGCGACGGACTCGCTGGGGAACCAGGGGCTTCTATCCAACCCCTTAGCGTTCCAAATTTGATGCTGAGAAATCACACAGGCTGATCGTCCACGTTCAGCGGGGCGACGCGGCGAGGCCACCGTGACGGTCAGGAGGAGAAACGGGGGGCGCTGGGCTACGCGGCCGAGCCCGTCGTCGCCTTGGACGGGCTGGAAGCCTCGGGGCTGGTGGGCCGCTCCCAGGTCTCGCAAGGGGCCCGACTGTACCATTTCATCGCGCCGCCCGAACCGCTGCGCCTCGATGCCTTTGAACGGCTCCGGGTCCTGACCGCCGGCCGCGCCGGTCGGCTCCGCCTGGCGAAGCAACTGCGGCGGAGCGAGCAGTTCCCTTCGGCGGGGCCGGAAGCGACCTGGCGCTTCCCCGCGAAGGCCCAGCACATCGTCCGGGCGAACAAGCAACGGCCGCGACACCGCGGCCAAGGGCGTGGAGCATGGCGGAAGGCAATCTAATCCCGACGGACATCACCGCGCACAACGAACCGGCGATCATCGTCAGCTTCGAGGCGGCGCCGCAGAAGCTCATCCGCGACGCCGCCGGCTTCGGCTGGAACCTGGAGGCGTTGCAGCAGGACAACTTGTAGGCGCGGAGCAGAAAGCGGTTCCGTTTCTGCACGAGGTGCTGGGCCAACTTGTTGGCCCACCCCCAACGCTGCTCCAACTCGGTGCTGCGCGGACATTCCACGCGCGAGCCATCGCAGCCAATTCCAAGGAACCCCTGGTCAAACCAGCGGATGGCCGACCGCGACGCCAACACCTTACGCACGCCGCTGGCTGTGCCGTTGCTGGTGGACTTGCTTCCCTACGCTCGGTGTGAGAAACTCGCGTAAGCAGTCCATAAAACCGCACGCGTGCCGACGGAAGCGCCGAGGCGTTGTCTTGGTCTTCATGAGTCGTTCTTCCCTCTGGATGTGTGACTCCGCCCCGCATGGCGAGGAACGGCTCGTTCAGCTGCGCCAGTTTGCGGCTGAGGCCCGGCAACTGAAGCAAGAAATCGCCGAAAACCATGACGAAGAAAACCTGATACCCAAAAAATAAAGAATCCGTTACTGGCGTTGGCCGCTACCCCTGCTCGACCTCGCCGCCAGGCAACTGATCATCCCGCTTGGGCCGTAAGTCAGAGAGGCCAGTTTGTGGAACCCGACGACAAAACTAGGCACCACCGCTCAGTACGCCGACTCGTTTGCCTTCTCGGTTTGATCGGCGCGCTCGCCGGTCCGGGATCAGGTTGCCACAAGCCGGCGCCTCTGATCCCGACCACACCGGCGATGAATCCGCCCTGGTTTGTCGACATTACCGAAGCGAGTGGATTGAATTTTGTACATGAGGCGGGCCCAGTCGGGCGTTATTTTATGCCTCGAGCTATCGGTTCGGGAGCGGCTCTTTTCGATTTCGATAATGATGGCCGACTGGATATTTACCTTCTGCAAAATGGCGGACCGAATTCGAAATCGACCAACCGCCTGTTCCGGCAAGGGGCCGACGGCAAGTTCACGGATGTGAGCAAAGGTTCGGGGCTGGACATCAGCGGCTACGGCATGGGGGTGGCCGTCGGCGACGTCAACAATGATGGTTGGACGGACGTGTTGGTCACCGAGTACGGCCGCATCCGGCTCTTCTTGAATAACGGCAACGGCACGTTCTCCGACGTCACCAAGGACGCGGGTCTGGATAATCTGCTTTGGGCAACGTCGGCGTGCTTCGTGGATTATGATCGCGATGGCTGGCTCGACCTGGTAGTCGTCAACTACGTCGATTACGACCCGGCACGCCCGTGCGCCAGTGCAGGAGGACAGCCCGATTTCTGTCCTCCAAAACAGTTTGAAGGCAGCGTCACCAAGCTGTATCACAACCTGGGAGTCGGGAACGGAGCACACGGCGCAGAGCGCGGAGCATCAAGCGGAATGCGCGCTGCGCTGCGCGCTCCACGTTTCGAAGATGTGACGCTGAAATCGGGCCTGGGTCGTATACCGGGTCCGGGGCTCGGGGTTGTCTGTGCCGACTTTAACGGCGACCGCTGGCCTGATCTCTTCATTGCCAACGATGGCCAGCCCAACCGGCTCTGGATCAACCAGCACGATGGCACGTTCACCGAAGAGGCGGTCGTTCGCGGCCTGGCTTATAACGCCCTCGGCCAAGCAGAGGCAGGGATGGGCGTGGCCTTGGGGGACGTTGACGGTGACGGGGCCTTCGACGTGTTTGTGACCCACTTGACGGAAGAGACCAACACATTGTGGCGGCAAGGGCCGCTGGGGATCTTCCACGATCGGACCGCCGCCGCCGGACTCGTAAATGGCCGGCTGCGTGGGACCGGTTTCGGCGTCGTGCTGGCCGACTTTAATCACGATGGCGCGCTCGATCTCGCGGTTGCGAATGGCCGCGTCAGCCGCAACCGGGCTCTGGAGCAAATGCCCCCGGGCACCTTTTGGGATCGATATAGGGAACGTAGCCAGTTGTTCGTCAACGATGGCGCCGGGCGCTTTCGCGACATTTCGTCGGACAATGTGCCTTTCTGCGGGAGGCCCGCGGTCGCCCGTGGACTGGCCTGTGGCGATATTAACGGCGATGGCGCATTGGACCTGTTGGTGACCAATGTCGCGGGGGCGGCGCGGCTGTACCAAAACGTTGCGCCCCAGCGAGGCCATTGGCTGTTGATCCGCGCGCTTGACCCGGTGCTCAAACGGGACGCCTACGGGGCTTTGATCACAGTCCAGACCGGCAACCGTCGTTTGCTGCGCTGTGTCAACCCGGGCTACAGTTATCTGTGCAGCAACGACCCGCGCGCGCATTTCGGTCTAGGATCGTCTCAGCACGTCGACGCTGTCGAGGTCGTCTGGCCGGACGGCACCGAAGAATCCTTTGCCGGATGCGCTGCGAATCAGATCTTGGTGCTGCGCAAGGGACAAGGCACAAGGTCAAAACGAACGGGTGGCTCCGCGCACGCCGTGCCGGAATAAATGGGAGTATTCTGCCCTATGGCCAAAAGCGTTCGCACTGTTTCAGGAAAAGCCATGGGCCGCCGGAGCCGGCATCTGCGTGTGGTCATGACCGTATTTGGGATCGTGGTCGCTGCTGGGGGCTTGTTCGCTTCGATCTGGTGCCGCGACCCGTCTCGCCAAATCCGCGGCGAAAAGCGAATACCCGAACCGCCTTCCGTTACAGCTACTGATCTTGACCCCGCCGTGCTAAGGGCCGTCGAGGCGGCACGCGCTACCGTCCTGCAATCCCCCCGCTCGGCCGAAGCTTGGGGGAAACTTGGCATGGTTCTGAGCGCCCACGAGTTGGCTACGGAAGCCAACGCCTGCTTCCTTCAGGCTGAGCAGCTCGACCTGCGGGAACCGCGCTGGCCGTATTTCCAGGGGATCGAATTGTCGCAGCGCGCTCCCGAACAAGGCGCCGAGAAGCTGCAACGAGCGATCGAACTATTCGGCGGCAGTGCCGACGCGGCGAGGCTACGGCTCGGGGAACTGCTTTTGAGGCAAGGTCGGCTCGATGAAGCCGAAGCTCAGTTCCGCCTCCTTCTCCAGTGGCAGACGGATCATGCACGTGCGCATCTGGACCTGGCACGGCTGGCTCTCGACCGAGGCGACCTGCACGCAAGCCTCGACCACCTCAGCCCCTGCGCGTCCGACCAGCGCACCCAAAAGGCGTCTTGCGTGCTCGCCGCCGAAATATATCAGCGACTGGGTGACCCGGCAGCGGCTGATCAGCAACGGCAGCGTGCCGCCCAGCTTCCCGAGGATCTCGTCTGGCCCGATCCGGCAATGGACGAGATCTTGCGCCTCCGCACCGGGAAACAGGTGCGGTTGGCCCGGGCCGATCGGCTCCTGAGCGCGGGAGACTATGCGAGTGCGCTCGCGCATTTGCGAGGAATTGTGCACGACTACCCCGAGTCGGACTGGGGCTGGCTCTTGATGGGCAGGGCATTTCTCGCGCGCAAGGAATTGCCTGCCGCCGAAGCAGCGCTGCGAAAAGCAGCCAAGCTGGCCGATGCGTCGATCGAAGTGCAATTCTACCTCGGCGTCGTCTTGCTCCTCGAGGACGATCCACGCTCCGCGGCCGGTTGTTTTCGCAGGGCGATCGAGATCAAGGCCGATTTTGCGGAAGCCCACCATAACCTGGGCCACTGCTTGCTTCGGCAAGGAGATCGGCAGGGTGCGGTCGAGGAGTTCCGCAAGGCCGTCGATTGCAAGCCCAATTACGGCGACGCGCATCGCGATTTGGGCGAACTGCTGACCAAGAACGGTCAAGTTGCCGAAGCGCTTGTGCATCTGCGCTATGCTTGCCGATTGAATCCGGCGGAACAGCGAGGGAAAAAGCTCTTGGAGCAGGTGCTTGCGCAAATCGCGATTCCGGCCGGGCCCTGAATGCCGGCGAGAGTCCCCGCGGACCACAGCGCTAAAAAAGAGAATTCTGTTGACAGTAAGCTAACGTCGGTTATCGTAAGGAACGCTTTCCCTCCTTCCCTCCTGCCGGGAGATCTTGCGATGACCTACCATCCTCTCCATGTCCGGACGGCGTTCACGCTCATCGAATTGCTGGTTGTCATCGCGATCATTGCCGTGCTGATTGGACTACTGTTGCCGGCGGTACAAAAGGTGCGCGAGGCGGCCAACCGGGCGCAGTGCAGCAGCAATCTGAAGCAATTGGCTTTGGGCTGCCACAGTCACCACGACGTTTTTGGGACGCTGCCCCGTAATGGCGACCAGTTTGACCTCAAAGAATCGCATGATAACATCGATTTCCCTGGCATTGGAACCGGTTGCTGTGGTCCTGCGGCTCCGCGCTGGAGCTGGATTGCTCGCATGCTGCCGTACATCGAGCAGCAAAACCTTTTCGCCGAGGCCGGCATTCCCAACAACAAACTGAGCGCAAGCAAAACCACCTTGGCTGCCATCGCCACCGATCTCAAAGTCCTGGACTGTCCCAGCGACCGGTCGCCGCGCCAGCGGAACAGCACCGCCAACCTGGAAGGCTTTTCGGTCTCCGTCACCAATTACCACGGCGTAAGCGGCTCGAACTGGGGCGAGGATGACTACCCTGTTGGCGTCCCCTTCAACACTCCTTACCGCCACCAAGGGAGCAACGGCTCCTATAACGGGCTCGAGAAAGGGGACGGCATCTTTTGGCGCGCGGATATTCGTTCGGGCAATCTGAAACTCACGAGCATTACGGACGGCACCAGCAATACGTTCATGATCGGTGAAGATGTGCCGGAGCTGAACGCACACAATGCCTGGTGCTATTCCAATGGGGCCAACGGCACCTGCGCGATCCCTCCCAATACGGGCGTCACTATCGCCACCGGACCGAACAAATCGTTGGATTCGTCCGATAGTCTGAACTGGCCGGAGCGGTATTCGTTCCGCAGCCGGCACCCCGGCGGTTTGCAGTTCGCCTACGCCGACGCCTCGGTGCATTTCATCAAGGATGCGATCCCTTTCGACATCTATCGTGCGCTTGCAACGATCAAAGGGGGCGAGGCCACGGGAAATGAGCAGTAAGTCTGCGGGATGGTTCGGCGCGCAAAGCACAATCTCTACGGGAGGGCTTACGATCGCGGTTTTGGGTCATCTTCGCCTGTTTTCTTACGAAAACGCCGTCGACCAGGAACGCAGCAGGAGAGGGAAGAATCAGACACTCAAGGTGCGAAAGGAGACACTCATGAAAGCGGCTCGTTGGCGTGACTGTGTGCCTATTCTTGCGGTCACCAGCGTGTTCATTGCCTGTACTCAAGCGGAGGCACAGGGGCCAAATCTTGCCCTCAACAAACCGGTCATCGACCAAAGTACTCAGTGGAACGATAGCCCCCAATTTGGTGGCCAGAACGTTACGGATGGGAACGTCTGTGAGATCGACCAGAACGAGGGCGGCACGGGCCTGTCCAGTTATTGGCTTGGTTCGGAGCAGTCGCAATTCGGTCAGTACGTCACGATTGATTTGCAGGTTCCAACCTTGATCACCGAAATCCATTTGCGGAACACGCACAATGCTCAATTCAACGATCGCGCGACCCAAGACTTTCAAATCGAGGCGGGAAACACGACTGCAGTTGGCGGCACGTTACTCAAGCCGACCGTCACCCTCACCGACGCGGTTGTTATTCTGACGGGAACACTATCGAATATTGATTCGATCATCTGCCCGGACGAGATTCCGCCTGATATCTTTGATGCGAGCGGTGGTCTGATGACAGGCGGGCAACGGTTCCGGTACATAAGGTTTGTTACCGTCGATGCCTACGGCGGCAAGGGAAAGAACATCGGGCTCAACGAGATTGAGGTCTACGGATCACAATAGACGGTTGGCTGCATACGGATTGCAAGCACAAACGAGGGCCGGCCTTCCAAGGGAGGCGGCCCTCGTTCGCGGTGATCTTCGGCGTGAGCCGGTCCCTCGTCCGGGTGTTGCCTCTGTCACCGTACTCGTCGGGCTTCTCGCCGATGGAGCCCTGCTTATCGAAGGTGAAGCAGACGCTGCACGCTGCCGAGGCGCCCAGGTCCTATTGAGGGCAAACCCTGGTCTAGGCGTCGATGCGCCCCAACGGGCGTCAGCCAGCGCTGTAGCTCATGACCACTCGGCCCCGTGCATGCGAGCGAAGACCTCGGCCAGCCGATTTCGCCAACACAGCCTAGAATAAATCCTTGCCGTGGGTCTCCCAGCTCAGCCGCAAGTGCCAATGAGCATCCGGCGACACCAATCGCCGGCCGACGCGTCCATGCAACCCGACCAACCGAAAGGCTCGAAACCTCCGGCTCCTGGGGACCCCGCGAGATCGCGCACGCGAATACGCACTTTTTGAAGAGGGAAACATGACACAGAACACCATCGGCAACCGAACGACCCGAAGAGCATTTCTCGGCGGCACAGCTGTCCTGGCCGCATCCGCCGTCCTGCCGCGCAGCGTCTTCAGCGCTGAAGCCGACAAGCCCAACTCCGTCTTCAACGGCGTACGCATTGGTTGCATCACCTACAGTTATCGCAGCGGGCCGAATACGGCCGAGTACACGCTCGATTGTCTCCTCAAGGATGGCCTGAGCGAAACCGAGCTCATGGATGGCCCCATCCGTACTTTTGCCGGAATCACCGGTGGCGGCGGGCGAGGACGGGGTCGGGGAGATGGGCAGGGCAAAGACGCCCAGAAAGCGGTGCCTCCCCCGGTGAGCAATGCGGACCGCGCCAAGCTCCGTGAGACGCAACTCGCCCGGTGCGTCCAGCTCCGCAAGATGTACAACGACGCCGGCGTCAACATCCACATCCACAAGTTCCCCTTCGGCCCAACCGACGACGACATCGACTTCAACTTCGAGATCGCCAAGGCTCTGGGCTGCAAGGCAATCACCACCGAGCGCAACGACCAACAGGTCAAGCGCCTCGCTCCGTTTGCCGAGAAGCACCGGATTTGGGTCGCCTTCCACAACCACACGAACAACACGCCGAGGATTGATGAGATCGATCCGCTGATGCGCGTCGGCCCCTACATCGGCTTCAACTTCGACATTGGGCACTACGTCGCCGGCACCAAGGGCAAGTCGCCGATCCCGGTCCTCGAAAAATACCACCAGAAGATCATTAGCTTGCACCTCAAGGACCGCACCGCCGACGGGGTGGGCAATCTCCCCTGGGGCAAGGGTCAGACACCGATCAGGGAAGTCCTGCAACTGCTCAAGAAGGAGAAGTGGCCGATCTACGCCGACATCGAGCTGGAATACCCGATCCCGCCGGGCTCCGATGCGGTGAAGGAAGTGGCCAAATGCGTGCAATACTGCAAGGAAGCTCTCGCGTGAGGAGCGAATGCCTTCGAGACGAACTTCTTTTCCATCATGGCGCGAACGCAAGCCCTGCTGCGGATCATTGACCGCGCCGATAGCAGCCGTACGCTAATCAGAAACATTCGACGCAGAGGATTTCTCATGGAAAAGTGCATTTTGGGGCTCATCCTTCTTTCTTTCGCCGGCACCATTGCCTGGGCCGACGAGATGAAGGTCACGCCCGCAACCGTGCCGCCAACCGTCCGCGTCCAGAGCGCTGCCCCGCGCGGCAAAGTTTGGGAGGGGCTCTCGGACAAGGAAAAGAAACTCGCCTACCGCCTCATGCAGGCCGCCAACGCGGGCCGCGACCTCCTTTTTTACCAAACCCATCGCCATTCCCTGAAAATCAAGCAGCTGTTGGAAGCCTCCCTGTCTGCGGACCAGCTCCCGGAGACGAAGACCTTGCTGGGAGAGAAGCCGTTTAACGAGTATTTGGTCTACGCCGCCAAGTTCCTGGACCAGTGTGGACCCTACGCCGGCTCCAATCGCAAGTATATTCTCCGCCAGGTAACGGCGGACCAAGTCGGGAAACTGCTGACCCGCCACGTGCCGGACCTCGACGCTGCAGCACGCGCCGAGATCGCGCGACTGCTAACCGACCCCACTTACGAGGTCCAGGAATATCCCGAGGATCCGGAGGGCAAAGGCCTGGAGAAAACCGGCAGTAACTACTATCAACATGGCATCACCGGCGCGGAGGTCCGCAGTGTCCTCGACAAGAGTCTGAAGCCGACCCTCAATTGCCGCGTCGCCCGTTCGGACCACGGCCTGACGTGCCAGGTGATGACGACGCAGAGCCCCGGCCTGGTCGGCGAACGTCTGCGAACCGTAGTCGCCGAGCTGGAGGCGGCCCGGCCGTACGCGCTCACGGCGCATCAGAAGGCCGAGATCGATTACCTGGTCGCTTACTTCCGCGGCGGCGACGTGGAGGACTTCCGCAAGGCGAGTATCGAGTGGGTGCGCGACCGCGCCGCCTCGCGCGTCGATTTCATGCTCGGATGGGTCGAGTTTGAAGGCGACTGGCTGTCGCGCATGGCCTCCTGGGAATCGTACGTGCAAATCGTCGATCCCGAGGTTAGCCGGCTTGCCGAGGCCCTCGCACGGCGGGCCCAGTCGTTCGAGGACGCCATGCCGTATAGCCGCTTCAAGAAGAAGTTCCCGGCCGACTACTCACCGCCGGCCATCATGGTCTACTACTTCCAGGAAATCGCCGCCCTGCGCTCGGGCGGCTACAACTTACCGAACTTTGATGACATCCGCCGCGACGTCGGGGCCAAGAACGTCATTCGGCTGCCCATGCCGGGCGAGGACGAGGATCCCAACTTGCGAGCCGCGCGTCTGCAAGCGCTGCGCGAGTTCCTGCCGGCAGCCAAGGTCGAGCCGGTCATGGCGCATCGCGAGAAGGTCTGGCGCAACCTGGTGCTGATGCACGAGATCATCGGCCACGGCTCCGGGACCTACGATACAACCCGATACGGCGCGACAGACGACCCCGTCTCTGTGCTCGGCAATCTAGGCGGGGCGCTGGAAGAGCAGCGTGCCGACCTGACGGCGCTCGTGTTCGCCGGCGACCATCGCCTGGTCGAGATCGGCGCTTGCAAGGACGATGCCGAAGCCGCGCTCTTCCGTCGGTTGACCTACGATGCCTACCTGGGCGACTTCCTCCAACGGCTGTCGCGCGATCAAACCGTAACCGAGATCCATCAGCGGGGCCATTGGCTGTTCCTCAACAAGCTCCTGGAGGCGGGGGCCATCGGCTGGGTGGCGCGCGACGGTGGAGAAAAAACGTTGGCCAACCAGGTGCTGGCCGTGAAGGATTACGACAAGGTTCAGCAAGTGGCTCACGACCTGCTGGGCGAACTTCAGGCGATCAAGGCGAACCGCGCGGAGGCGAAGCTGAAGGAGCTGTTCGCCAAATACGCCCCGCTCGACGCTGTCCACGAGCCGTGGGCGCAGGCCGTCATCCAGCGTGGGAAATCCTTGCTCGTCAACGCCGGGTATGTCGAGCAGCCATGGCGCGTCACGCACGATGGCAAGTACGAAAGCTTCGGCGGCCAGACTCTGGAAACCATTGCCCCGTTCTGGAGTCTGCGCCGATAGCCGTGCGAGAATCGGCCTGGAAGAGGAAAACCCCTGGGCTGCTGCGCTAGCTAGGGCGGCCTCCCCAACAATAATTCTGCTCGCCAAGAGCACACGTCGCCATTCTCGACAACGGCCGATTCGCAACCTATAGTTGCGTAGCGGTGCGCCTCCACGGTGTGTCAAGCACGAGTCCTCAATATGTCCATTGACTACAGGCCGATTGAAATCGTGTCCCAGCCGCGGAAAACAGGCCTGAGCCTCCGTGACTGGCTAATCCTCACGGGCGTGCTGGGAGGGCTGATTGGTTGTGCCGCGTACATTGCCATGCGGTACAAGAGTATGGTAACCGCCGAGAAGGCGCGCTTCCAGCCCGCCATGGCCGAACTTCTCCTTGCTCCAGTCGCGGGAGCTCCCGATGGCGCCCGCCCCCGCATCGGGAAGGTGGTTCTCGTGAATATCGCCAAGCGTGAAATCGATGAACTTCACTTCATGCTTCCGGAGAGCATCCGCGCCCAGTCCCCGGAAGAGGCCACGGCGCTGGGGCAACTCCAATACACGAGGCAGGTAATCGGACGATATGGGAAGAGTGATGCGCGGGCCGTGCAGCTGAGCTGCATCTTGACCGTGATCGATCGGAAGACGCGGACAGTCATCGCCAGCCGTCCGTTTCAGTGGGGCAACCCAACCACCTCGATCTCCAGCGTTGGCGCCCATGGGGACGTCATTGGCTCAGCGCCGCGGAGCGAAATCACCGACTTCCTGAGAGATCTCCGTGAACCCAGCGAGGGGAACCTCTCTGCGCGAAGCCGATAGTACCAGCATTCATCATCTCCCGCTAGCTACTCCAGCACTCCCTCATCAGGCGGCATACGTGCTCCCAGTTATTTGTCGTCTTGGCGCTCTTCGTTGTGGTGACCGCCATGTACTGGTCGATCTCCTCCTTCGAGAGATCGGCCCTCGTTCCGTCAAGAAATGCACGCAAATGGGTCTTGGTTGTCCGCTGATTTTCTTAAACCACATTCATCAGAAAGGCCGAGTATCCGGCCACCGAATTCTCAAAAGACTTTCTTTCTTCCAGGGTGGGTTTGGTGAACCATTTGGGGGTGATGGTGACGCCGGATTTGGTGATCGTACGCTTCCAGCCGCCGATGACGCGGCCGTTCGAGACGATCACAGCGCTCAACATACCGTTGCCGCCGGGATTGATAAGCCGGTTGTGGCGCGTTTCCATGACGGCCGAACGGTCGCGATAGGCGACAATGTATTCATCGAACGGCGGCAGAAGATCGACGCGCTTTCTGGTTTTTGCGAGCTTGCCGGTCCCATTGCCGCAATAATAGGTCTTGCCTTCGATTTCGAGCTGTTCCAGTCTCACACCGGCGAGTTCGATCCCTTTCTTGATGTCGCGACCGGGCAGGCCGGACCACCACATGAGATCGTGAACGGTGGCCGGGCCGTGACTCGTGAAGTAGCGGACGACGAGCTCCTCGAGCGCCTGTTCACGGGGGATGGACTTGGTCTTCGGCACCCACTCCTGGAACAACACAAAAGTCTGCTGTTTGCCCGCGCGGCTGCCAAAGCAAATTAATCCCTCGTGAGCCAGGTGGACTAAGATGTGCAGGCCGCGACTGGTCGTCGATAGAAACGGATCGTCGGACGGAACTGTTGACAGTGGTCGACCGTCACCCCGAATGCGAACCCCGCCTTTCTCCAGGGCTTCGTATAACTGCGCCCGGGTCATTTGCTTGTCGCCCGTCAACGCTTTCGTCACAAGGTTGCGGCACCTTTCCAGCACCGGAGATGTGAGACCGTAAAACCGCTCCCCACGCTGGCCCATGTTCTTTAGCAAGCCCGGTGTCATGAGTGCGTGCATCCACCAGGCATCTTCGCACGCCACAACGTGCAAGGTGCGGCGCATCGGCCACATCCGGATGATCTTCCTGTCCGCGAGGGCTTTCTCGATCGCTTTCTCGGTGGCCTGTTCCATTCTCAAGCCGATGGCCCACAACGCACCCAGATAATCCTGCGCCTGCATGGCGCCGAAGTACGCCACGACCTCTTCAGGCTTTGTGAACTTCTTGCCGGCGATGCGCTGATTCCGTAGCCGTAATTGCGCGAGATCCGAGGATTTCATGGTTCCAACCACAGCGGGAAGGAAGCTGTCCTGACACCCTTTCTGTACTGATCGAAGACTCAGGGCGTGCCACCCAGAGCGCTGCAAGATTACGCACACTCAGTTAGGCTTTCAGTCAGGTCCGACCCAACTACTGTATTCCCCACTTGCTGCGCCTCAAGAGGAGGCCGAAACCCGGGGCAACGACTAGGATGATGGACGACGAGCCTACGCTCGAGCGTGCGTTGCATCAGAAACGTCTTGTGCGGAGCAGTCATGAGCGGCTTTCCGATTCGGCAGGACCCATGTGCGTTGGATTTTCTTTCCCTGGGGGCACTCGTCCATCGCCTGGACCCTGGTCTGGTCCCCTTTCGCAAGGCGCGCAGGTTCGACGTCCACGTCTCGGGCGGGGAGTACAACGTGGCCGCGGGGCTCGCGGACTGCTTCGGGTTGCGCACCGGCATCGCCACGGCCATGGTCAACTACGGTATCGGCGAGTTGGTGCAGGCGCGGGTGCGCGAAGCGGGCGTTACACCGTTCTACAAAGGGTTCGAGCACGACGGCGTGCGCGGCCCGAACATCGCCACGGTCTACAGTGACCGCGGCCACGGGGTTCGGCCGCCGGTGGTGTTCTACAACCGGGCGAATGAGGCTGGCGCGCTGCTCAAGCCGGGCGACTTCGACTGGGCGGCGATCTTCGCCGCTGGGGTCCGGTGGTTCCACTCGGGGGGCATCTTCGCCGCGCTGTCCGCTACCACAGCGGAGCTGATCCTCGAAGCGATGCAGGCTGCGAAGCACGTCGGCGCCGTCACGTCCTTTGACCTGAACTATCGCCCGAAATTGTGGAAATCCGTCGGCGGACCAGAGCGCGCCCAGCAGGTGCTGCGGCGGATTGTCAGCCACGTGGACGCACTGATCGGCAATGAGGAGGATCTACAGAAAGGTCTCGGCATCCCCGGCCCGGAGGTCGCCTCCGCCCGCGCGCAGCTCGACCCCGACACATTTTTCCGCATGATCGAACGCGTCGTCGATCAGTATCCCGGGATCAAGCTGGTTGGGACGACGTTGCGCGAGGTCCACTCGACCAACCGTCATGACTGGGCGGCCGTGTTGTGGCTTAACGGTGAGCGATTCATCAGTCCCACGTGTCATCTCGACGTGCTCGATCGCATCGGCGGCGGCGATGGCTTCGCCTCCGGCCTCATCTACGGACTGATTTCTGGGCGATCCCCCGAAGAGGCGCTGCGCCTCGGTTGGGCACATGGCGCGCTACTGACCACCTATCACGGCGATGTCACCATGGCCACGCGGCAGGAAGTGGAGGCGTTAGCCCAGGGCGGGTCGGCCCGCGTCCAGCGCTGAACCTGCAACGGTCTTGCCGAGGGACGCGGCAATGCACGACCAGCCGAACAGGCGGTCCGGATCGAGTTGGTGCAGCCAGCGTTATGGAGGGAGAGCCGGGGGATTAACTCCTCCAGGCGGCTGCCACCCTTGGCCCGTGAACGCGTACCATAACCTTGGCACACTAACCAAGTACGCGCTGATGCAATTCGGGAAACACCTTGCCAATCTTGTTGAGCAGATAGTCGCCGTACGTGCCTTGGAAGGCGTGTACGCTGGCGCGGTCCCAGCGATCATCCCTATCGTCCGCAGGGGGCAGAGAGCCCGGCAAGTCGATGGACTGAACACGTGCAAAGAAGTTGGGGTCGAAAAAGAACGGAAACGATAGTCGATCACGTGGGGCCGGGTTGCGGACGCGGTGCGGCGTGGACCGGTAAAGCCCCCGAGTCATCCGGTCCAGCATGTCGCCTATATTGCAAACCAGCGAGCCCGGGATGGGGGGCGCGGCCAGCCATCCCGACCGCGAACGTACCTCCAAGCCGCCCGTGTCATCCTGCAAGAGAACGGTCAGCATGCCGTAGTCCGTGTGCTCGCCCACGCCCCACGAGGTTGGTTCACGCGGTGGCGGATAGTTGAAAATGCGAAACAAGGTCAGTGGGTTGCCAGTGTAATGATCGGCGAAGTAGGATTCTTCGATTTCCAGGCTTAGGGCCAGTCCAGCCATCAGGCGATGGCACAACTGGGTGAGCGCCGCCATGTAATCCAGGACCGTTTCACGCAGCTCCGGCGGCGTGGTCGGAAAGAGATTGGGACCGTGCAGCGGGGTGCCCGCCCGGACCAGTGGATGATCCGCAGCCAGTTCCGCGCCGAAATACAGACCCTCCTTTTCGTCGGGCTGGCCCGATGTTAACTCATCGCCGACGCGAAAGTACCCCCGCCAGGCCGGTCCGCCCAGAGACATGCGGATGCGCAGCTTAACCTCCGCGTCCTGGGCGAAGAATTGTCGGCTCAGATTCTGCAAGCGCTCCTGGAGGGCTTCGTCCACACCATGTCCAACTACGTAAAAAAAGCCGCTTTCACGACAGGCCTGTCCGATCTGCGAAGCCACCGCTCGCCGTCCTGCAGTGCCGCTGACAAGTTCACTTACGTCGATGATCGGGATGAGCGAGAAGTCCTGCATTTGCCTTATCATAGGCCCGTGGGTAAGGGGAGTTTCCGGTGAATAAATGTCCTGGATCTTCTCCAAGCCGCGTTCTTGCGGAGCGGTTTTCCACCGGAGCAGTTCATCCTCGGTGAGGAGCCGGACCGGTTCTGATGCGGGCGCCCATTTCCCCCCCGGTCATCACCTTATGGCGCGCGGGCGACAGGGTAAAGCCAGCGCAGGCGGCGGCATGTCTAGCGGAGCCGTGAATCTTCTATAGGTTATGCCTATCGAACTGATCGGAAAAAGGTATTTCACTCATATCAGCCGCCGTATAAAAAAACTAGCAACGAAGAGATAACCACTGATTTGCCGAGTCAGGAGAGGACTGCCAAATGACGACCGAAACGAAGTGCCCGGTGATGAACGGGGCGAACGGAACCAAGACCAAGACGGTTCAGGCTCGATCCAATCGGGATTGGTGGCCGAATCAGTTGAGACTGGAGATCCTCCACCAAAACTCTCCCCTGTCCAACCCCATGGGCAAGGAGTTCAACTACGCCGAGGAGTTCAAGAAGCTCGACCTTGATGCCGTGAAGAAGGACATCGAGGCAGTCATGACTACGTCGCAGGACTGGTGGCCAGCCGACTACGGTCACTACGGCCCGCTCTTCATCCGGATGGCATGGCACAGTGCCGGCACGTACCGCATCGCGGACGGTCGGGGCGGTGCGGCTTCCGGCACGCAGCGTTTCGCACCCCTCAACAGCTGGCCCGACAACGCGAGCCTCGACAAGGCCCGGCGGTTGTTCTGGCCGATCAAGCAGAAGTACGGCCGAAAACTCTCGTGGGCCGACCTGATGGTCTTCGCCGGGAACTGTGCTCTGGAATCCATGGGGTTCAAGACATTTGGATTCGCCGGCGGGCGCGAGGACATCTGGGAGCCGGAAGCCGACATTAACTGGGGGGCAGAGGTCGAGTGGCTCGGGGCCGAGCGTTACGATGATGACCGGCAGCTCCAAAAACCGTTCGGCGCGGTCCAGATGGGCCTGATCTACGTGAATCCGGAGGGCCCCGGCGGCCAACCAGACCCACTCGCCGCGGCCGGGCATATTCGCGAAACGTTTGGCCGTATGGCCATGAATGATGAAGAGACCGTGGCGCTGATTGCCGGTGGCCACACCTTCGGCAAGGCCCACGGTGCGGCCAACGCAGCTCAGTACTGCGGCCCCGAGCCCGAGGCCGCCAGCCTCGAGGAGCAAGGGCTCGGCTGGACGAATCGGTTCGGAACCGGCAAAGGCCCCGACACAATCACCAGTGGCCTGGAAGGCGCCTGGACCAGCAATCCGGTGAAGTGGGACAACGGCTACTTCGAAAACCTGTTCGGCTACGAGTGGGAGCTGACGAAGAGCCCGGCCGGCGCGTTCCAGTGGACTCCCAAGGACCCGTCGGCCCAGGGCACCGTGCCGGACGCTCACGACCCGTCGAAGAAGCACGCTCCCATCATGTTCACAACGGACCTCGCTCTGCGGATGGACCCCATCTACGGACCGATTTCGAAGCGGTTCCACGACCACCCAGACCAGTTCGCCGAGGCTTTCGCCAAGGCTTGGTACAAGCTGACGCACCGCGACATGGGGCCCGTCTCGCGGCTGCTCGGCCCGCTGGTTCCCCCGCCGCAGTTGTGGCAAGACCCGGTTCCCGCCGTCGATCACGAATTGATTGGGAAGCAGGACGTCACCCAGCTCAAGGCCAGAATCCTTGCTTCGGGGCTGTCCACCTCCAGCCTGGTGTCCACCGCCTGGGCGTCGGCGTCCACATTCCGCGGCAGCGATAAGCGCGGCGGGGCGAATGGGGCGCGCATCCGCCTGGCGCCGCAGAAGGACTGGGAAGTCAACCAGCCGGCCGAGCTCGCGAAGGTCCTGCAGACGCTCGAGACGATCCAGAGGGAGTTCAACGCCGCGCAGCCCGGCGGGAAGAAGAAGGTCTCGCTCGCCGACCTGATCGTGCTGGGCGGGTGCGCGGCTGTCGAGGCTGCCGCGAAAAAGGCCGGGCACGACGTGCAAGTACCTTTCACGCCGGGGCGCACCGACGCGTCGCAGGAGATGACCGACGTCGAGTCCTTTGCCGTGCTCGAGCCGACCGCGGACGGGTTCCGGAACTACCAGCGCAAGGGCGACGAGCGGTCGGCGCCGGAGCTATTGCTGGACCGGGCGCGGCAGCTGATGCTGACTGCCCCCGAGATGACCGTGCTGGTCGGCGGGATGCGCGTGCTGAACGCAAACTTCGGGCAGTCCCCGTTGGGCGTTTTCACCGAGCGACCCGGAGCACTCACCAACGACTTTTTCGTGAACCTGCTCGACATGGGCACAGTGTGGCGGAAGTCCCCCCAATGTGAGCACTTCTACGAGGGGCGTGACCTCCGGACGAGTAAGGTCAAATGGACCGGCACGGCCGTCGATCTCGTCTTCGGGTCGAACTCGCAGCTCCGGGCCATTGTGGAAGTCTACGGCTGCGATGACTCGCAGGGGAAGTTTGTGCGCGACTTCGCGGCCGCGTGGGCCAAGGTGATGAATCTTGACCGCTTCGACCTTACTGCAGCCAAGTGAATGGGGCTCTTCTCCCTGGGAATTGAATCCTCCGTGATGGGCGGCTTGGAACATCGCGTGACCGATGGGCCCCCAGCGATGGTGGCTTTGATGAGTCACTCGGAGCGTTTCGACTCGACAGGACTAACGGGCACAGCTCCACATTGCTAGAATTGCCGAATCGCTGGGAAAACGCTGGCACCGGGGGAACACGCCATGAAGCGGTCACTCACATCACTCTTCACCCTCGCCCTCTGCGGGCTGGTCCTCGCTGCCCACGACGAGGCCGAGCAGGGCAAGCCAAAGGTGATCACGCTCTCGCAGAAGGATATCGCCGAGAAACTCGACGGCAAAAAGACCAAGGCGACGACGGTGGAGGTCACGCTCGAGCCGGGGCAGGCCGGCGCACCGCATCGTCATCCCGGTCCGGTGTTCGGCTACGTCATCGAGGGCGTGTATGAATGGGCCATCGACGACCAGGCTGCCAAGACGCTCAAGGCCGGTGACACGTTCTACGAGCCGACCGGCTGCCTCCACCGGGTCTCAAAGAACCCGGGCGGCTCGAGGACCCGCGTGCTCGCTGTCCTCTTGCATCCGCAGGACACGAAGCAGATCTCCACTCCGGAGCCGAAGCAGTGACACGCAGGATTGGTGCAGGGAGACGAGAGTACGTGAGCTGCTTCACGAGGGGTCACCGGATGTACGCACGATGGTTCACAACGGCATTGGCTATGGCAAGTTTGGGGTCTTTGGCGGCATGGGCTGCGGATTCGGCCTCCGTGGCTTCGGGTGACTGGCCGGGCTGGCGCGGACCGGAGCGCACCGGCGTGTCGCGTGAGACGGGCTTGCTCCACCAGTGGCCGCCGGGCGGACCGAAGCTGCTTTGGAAGGCGAAGGGACTGGGCGGCGGCTATTCCACGCCTTCCGTCGCCGGTGGCCGGCTGTTCGTCATGGGCAGCCACGGGAACGACGAGTACGTGATGGCGCTGGACCTCAACGACGGCCGGCAGCTCTGGTCGACGCGCGTGGGCCGAGTGGGTGAGAACCGCGGCCCCAATTATCCCGGTCCCCGCTCGACTCCCTCGATCGATGGCGACCACCTGTATACGATCGGTTCCGACGGCGACCTGGTCTGTGCCGAAACTGCCAGCGGCAAGATCGTGTGGCAAAAACACTTTGAGAAAGATTTTCAGGGCAATCGCAATCTGTGGGCCTACACCGAATCTCCCCTAATAGACGGCGATACGCTGGTTTGCAGCCCGGGTGGGGCCACCCACACCCTCGTGGGGCTTGACAAGAAGACCGGCGCGGTCCGCTGGCGGACACAGAAGGAGGACTACAACATCTCCGGCTATGCCTCCGCGATTGTGGCGGAGGTGGGCGGCGTCAAGCAATACATTCAATTCATGGGCGCCGGCCTGATCGGCGTCTCCGCCAAGGACGGCAAGGAGCTTTGGTTCTACCGAGGCAATCTCGGCGGTCAAAACTGCGCCACGCCGATCTTCCACGACGGCTGTGTGTTCAGCTCCGCCTCCGGGGTCGAGGGTGCGGGCGGGGATGCCCTCTTGCGCTTAACCGTGAATGGGGCCCAAGTGCGTGCCGAGCAAGTCTATCTCGTCCGCACGATCCTCAACCATCACGGCGGTGTCATCCGTGTAGGCGACTACGTCTACGGCACCTCCGGTACCGGGCTCGTTTGCATGGACTTCAAGACCGGAGCGGCCAAGTGGCGGGACCGTTGCGTCGGCAAGGGATCGCTGGTCGTGGCGGACGGCCAACTGTACGTCCGCGGCGAGCGCGGCGAAATCGCGTTGGTCGAAGCCGTACCGGACGGCTACAAGGAGAAAGGCCGGTTCCGGCAGCCTGATCGGAGCCGTTTCCCCACCTTCTGCCATCCCGTGGTCGCGGGCGGTCGGCTGTATTTGCGTGATGAAGATGTGCTGCTCTGTTACGATGTGAAAGAGAAATCGAGCACGCCGCCTGCCAAAGAGTAGGTCCGCAATGAAGGCGCCGTCGATGCTACATGGGCCGAAACGAGCAGGACCGCAGATTTCGGCGCGATCGGCCAGCGGTTGTTGCTGCGGTTGGGCCCGCGGACCAAGCGGTTCGGCGCAGCATCGGGGCAAGCCCATCTCGACATTAGCGATCTGCCTCCCCTGGTGCAGCCCGAACTGCTTCGGTTGTTCAAGATCCTAACCGCGAAGCTGGTCCCGAAGATATTCCCGACGCTTGCCGCTTGATTGCGGCTCGGCTGCAAATGTTCGGTGAGCGCTACGGGTTACTCGACCGCGCTGTGGCAAGGCCAGGGGCTTGCGCTTACAATAAACGGCGCGTACCCATCTTCAGGCAGAACCAAGCTTCAGACAGCACCGCAGATTGCAAACACGGTTCGATTGCTGGGAGGATCATCATGAAGTGGGAAGGGGAAGAAGAGAGCAGCAATGTGGAGGATCGGCGCACCTTCGGCAAAACGGGTCTTGCGATTAGCGGGATCGGTGGCGTCCTTCTGTTGCTGATCGGCGCTTACTTCGGAATCGATCCCCAGCAACTCAATCAGCTGATCGGCAATGCCCAAAATGCCGGCGGCGCCGCCAAAGATCAGGTCGAGCGGCCTCTCACTGCCGAAGAGGTAAAGCGCGGCAAGTTCGCAGCCACCATTCTCCGCTTCACTGAGAAAGTTTGGGACGAGCAGTTCCAAAGAACTGGGAAGGCTTATGAATATCCGCACATGGTCCTTTTCTCCGAGCAGGTACAGACCGGCTGCGGCGCTGCGCCTTCAGCGGTTGGTCCCTTTTACTGCCCCGCGGACAAAACCATTTATCTGGATCCCACCTTCTTCGATGAGCTGGAGCGGCGGCTTGGTGGCTCCAAGGCTGCGTTCTCACAGGCCTACGTCATCGCTCATGAAGTGGGCCACCATGTCCAGAATTTGCTCGGCTACAGCCGCATGGTCGATGCGAAGCGGCGCACTCTTCCCAAAGAAGAATTCAATCGCTGGTCGGTGCGGCTGGAACTTCAGGCGGACTACCTGGCTGGCGTCTGGGCCTTTTACGGTCAGAAGGATTTCCGGTTCATCGAGCCGGGCGATGTCGATTCTGCCATCCGGTCTGCGAACGCCATCGGGGATGACCGTCTGCAAAAGAAGGCCACGGGTTTCGTGTCACCGGAGAAGTTTACGCACGGCACTTCCGCGCAGCGCGTACGCTGGTTCAAACGCGGCCTGGAGACCGGGGATTTGAAGCACCTCGAGCAAATCTTTGAAATGCCGTACGAAGAGCTGTGAGCCAGAGCAGCAGGTCCGAAGAAGACTTCGATGCCGCGAACCACGTATCGGTAGCGGTTGTGCGCGCATTTCTCCGGCTTTGTTGTAAGATGGGCCACGTCGAGGGAGGGTAGCAATGCCAATCGGATGGAGGGGCTGGAAGACGTGGTTCGTCGTTGCCGTCGCCAGCGGGGCGGTCGCATATGTGGCGTGGGCGCGACGTAGGGTGCCGGTGCCGGAAATTCCGCGCCCCGGGCCGTCGGCATTCACGGAACGTGAAGTGCAGATGGATGTATCTGCTACCGCCCGACGGGTCGAAATGGAACCTCGGTCGGCGGCCGCATGGGGGGAGTACGGGATGGTCCTTCGTGCATACCGTCAGCACGCCGAGGCCGACCGGTGCTTCCAAGTGGCTGCCGATCTCGATCCTACGGACGGGCGCTGGCCGTACCTGATCGGTATCCACCTGGCCGACACTGATCCGACGGCTGCCATCGGCTGGCTGAAACGGGCGGCCCACGGGACCGTCCCGGCCGAGGCTCGGGAGACAGTGCAGGCGCGGCTGGCCGAAGCCCTGCTTGCGGCCGACCAGCCGGCCGACGCCTTGGCCGTTCTCGGGCCAGATCCGGCCACGTCCTCGCCCCGGATCCGGCTGGCGGCGGCCCGGGCCGCGGCGGCGACCGGGGCTGACCGAGCCGCGGCTGAGTTTCTCGGCGACTTGGCCGATCACGCGCCCGCCGCGCGGCAGGCATTGTTGCTACGGTCCGAGATCTGTCGCCGGCAGGGCCGCACCTCCTATGCCGACTACCTGGCCGGGCGGGCGGCGGACCTTCCGGAAAGCAATTGGTCGGACCCGCTCGCCGACCCGATCCGCACGCGGGATCACAGCCGGGGCGGGCGCTTGGACGAGGCCGCCCGGCTGCTCCGAGCGAGACAGGTGGTCGAAGCTGAGCGGCTACTCCGGTCGCTCACGGAAGGCCCGTCTGCGTCCGACCCGCGGGCGTTCGTCGGGCTGGCCGAGGCCCGGGAAGCCCAGGGCGACCCGAAGGGGGCACTGGAGGCGCTAACCAAGGCGGTGAAGCTCGATCCGAAGAATCTCGCCGGCAACTATCAGATTGGGCTGCTCCACTTTGACGCCGGCGAGAAGCTCTGGGCGTCCGGGCGGGACGGCGAGGCTCGGGCCGAGTTCCGTGAGGCCGTCACCTGGCTCGATAATGCCCTGGTCATCCATCCGAATTTCGGGAAGGGACTGCTGCTGAAGGGGGCTGCCCTGCACCGATTCCTCGGTCAGCCGGAGGAGGGGCTGGCGTTGCTCCGCCGGTTCGTGCAACTCCGCCCGGAGGTTGGAGAGGGGCACCTCTTGCTCGGCCAAGCGCTGACGGACAGTGGCCAGCCGGAGGCGGCCGCGGTATCGCTCCGTCGAGCAGCGGAACTGGCTCCGCCTGGCGACCGCCGGGCGGCCGACGCGCTGGCCAAACTCGCGAATCTGACAAGGTGACAAGGTAACAAATTCGTGACTCTGTCACCTTGTCATCTTGCCTAAAGCGCCTTTAGGGCTTGTCTGGGACGCGGTCCATTCAGGTGGGCGAGTTGTAGGGCTTGTTTGGCCGCGGCCACCCTCTCTCTCTTGCGGCCGGTGCCGGCGTGCCCATCTGTGAGCAGGAAAAGTGGGCATTCAAGCTGTTCTCGGCAAACCTTGGGCATTATCTTCTCCCTTGTGGAGGCATGCGGCGGGTGGACAATTCGCGGCGAGGATGTGGGCCATCGTGGCCAACGGGGCCAAGGTTGGCCCTGTCACTCTGGCTGGGGCAAGACCTTGTGCAAGCCGTCCCTTCCGAGGCGGCGCGAGGAACAACGCCACAGGGCCAAGCTCCGCGCGTGCACTTCACCGCCGGCTCAAAAGTGTTCCCCGGCGTTACCACCTCGGGAGACCGTTGCCGAACCTTGAGTGTCCCCTTCACCGTGAGGCGCCGCCGGACCGACGAAGACGGACAAGCCGCTATCTGGGTCGGCATGGATATGGCATGCCCCGGGAAAGATGGTCGTCTGGCGCCTTACTTCCTGGTCAGAGACATGATGTGCTGGGCGAGACGATCCATGTCGTGATGCAGCTTGCGGAGGTCTTCCAGGCTCCTCACTGGCCGCTCAAACTCGGACCCGTCGCTATATGTGATCTCATAGATGTAGTTTTCCGCGGGCGAGTTGAAATCGAAGGTCGGATTCTTCAGGAACTCCGTCGCCTCGGGAATGGACTCGAAGACAGCCGGCTTGGACTGGCGCTGCATGACGAACCGCAGCTCTTGGGGCAGTGCTCCGAGAGCCGCACGGACGCGATCGACATAGGTTCCGATACTCGTCTCGCCCACCAGAGAAATGAGGGTTGTGGCAATCTTCGGCTTGAGCGCGGGCACCATCGCCCGATCGAACGCCTTGACCATCTGCACCTTCTTCTCCTCCGACGTCCGGTCCGGGTAGTCGATCTGGACACCATGCTTCTCGAACGCCGTGATAACTTTTGTCTTTGGGACGCAGAAGAAGTCAATCCGCCGGGACTGCACGAGCGTGCTCGCGGGGCTCGTGAAGTCGCCGCTGGCCACGATACCTAGGAACCGCGCGGTGGGATAGGTGTCCCGCATTGGCGTCAACTTGCCGCTGTCGTCTCGCGCCTTATCCTTGGAGTGCCGTTTGCCGCGGCGCCAGAAGCATTCGAAGAAGGCCACAGGAATACCTAGGTGTTTATCGTCACCATCCAGCTCCATAACGAAATCATAATCGACCTCGTTCTCATCTTCGTCCTTCCAGGTGATTTTCTTGCCCTCGCGGGCTGTACGGGCGATAAAGCGGTGGTCGAGGAAGAGCTTCAGGTGCCCAGCTACCTCGCTGAGAAGGGGCAAGACGAAGAACTCTTCGAGCCAATCGCCGACCTTCTGACCCAGGCTGTGTCCTGCGGACGCCAGATCTTCGTCGTCCGAACTCTTCCGCCTTGCCATGAGTCAGCCTTCCACCCACAGCCGCCCCTCGTGCAGCGGCACGCGGTGCTTGCGGTTCAACCATTTCGTGTTTCGGTCTCGGAGCTTCTCGAACCGGAAGCTTTTGAAGCCAGCCGCGACGGCGAGCTCGCCCAGCCAGCGATCCACAGGGACGTGGATACCATACGGCGCGGAGTCCCCAATGACGAAACAGGCGCGCCCGCCTCTCCTCGTCACCCGGCGCAGCGCCCGCCAGACGTGTCCCATGTCGAGAAAATAGTGGGCAAGCATGGCATGGTAGTGCTTCTTTCCTCCGTGGTTCTCCTTCTCGGCATCGAGCCGAGCGCAGGCAGCGGTAAGCTCGGCCACGATCGGCGTCAGGACCGGTTCCTTCAGCACTTCCGGTGTCCGCCCCGCGATTGGGCCGACGTGCTGCGTACAGGAACGGACCAAATGGGTGCGAATGGTCTGCTGTAAGTCGCCCCAACCATTGATCTCGCCGAGGAATGTCATCTCCAGCCGCGTCGCGTCGGCGTAGTCGTAGTTGTTGGCGTAGGGCGGTGAGGTGACGACCAGATCGGCCCAGCCGTCCGGCACGCCCTCACACGTGCGGGCATCGGCGCAGAGCACGCAACCGCGCGGGGCCGCTACGTGCTTCTTCCAGGCCAATATGTCCCGAGCGAGGACTCCGACGCGCTCCTCGAACGCCTCAAACGGCTCTACGGACCTTGCCTTCATCTTTCGGGGAAGGATGTACTGCCATTGGGCCGTGCCGACTGGCGAGGCGACGCGCAGGATCGAGACCAGCGTGAGCCAGCATAGTTCCCCGACATTTCCTTCGTTGCTCACGCTCATGAGCGACTTCTTCAGCGCGTCGAGCCTGGCCAGCGTCTCGGGCGCGTAGCATTTTTTGATGAGCGCTGCGTACCCATCGTTGCTGCCGCCATTCTTCTCCGCAGCGCGGACGATCCGCGTGCCCATCTGCCGAAGGGCCTTCGAGTCCTCACGCCAGAGGAGTTTCGCGCGGGCAATTCGGGCGACGAATGGGTGGGCCTCGATACCCATGCCCTCCGCGCCGGCACGTTCCGCCTCGAGGACAACGGTTCCGGAGCCAGCGAACGGGTCGAGCACGTGCAGCGAGCCTCCACCGGCCATCTCGCGGATCACTTCGCCCGCCCAGCACGCCGAGAAGCCAGCCGAGTAACGGAACCATCGGTGGACCGGGAGCTGCATATTATCCACGAACGAGCCGCTTCGCTGCTCCCGCGCCACGGCCCGGTCGTCCGCCTCCATCTCATCGAAAAGCAGCTTCTGCGGCATATCCGCGCCCTTCTGCGATGTGTGTGTCTACAACTATATAACTGCCATCATCAAGAGCCTATCAAACCCGTCTTGATGGTTCCATGTCGGAAGACGCTTCATTTTTCCGTTTCCGCCGGCACAGCCGCGCCAGAAGGCGCAATCAGTCAGGGCCGCGCAGGGTTCAGTCGCCTCCGGGGTCGAGGAGCCGAGGGAAGGAGAAGCAGGAAGAGAGGATCGACCGTTTCGAGCTGACGCCCACGGAGTGGGTGGCGTGGAACCGCGAGCGCTACGGCGACGACCGGCTGAAGTGGCGGCCGCCGGTCAAAATCCTGAGGGTCTGCGGCCGGCTCCTGACCGGGTTCTACACCCCCATCGAGTAGGTCATGTATCTGTCATTCAAGGTCGTCGCGGTAACTTGGCCTGAGCGTTAGCCCATGGAGCATGTGGAAACACGTGACCAGCTCGTGCCCCTCCGGCGTTCCCGATCTTGCCGTGGTCAACGATCAAAAATTACTTCTTCAGTGCCTCCAGTGCCTGTTTCGGCCGCGGCTCACTCGGGTGAGCCAGCTTCACGGCCTGTTCAGCCGCCGCGATCGCATCGGTCTTGCGGCCGGTGGCAGCCAGTACGTCGGCGAGCACCAAGTAGCCTTCCCACTCTTCCGGCCGGCAGCCGACCCCAGCCCTGGCAGCCTCCAAGGCTTCCGGCAGCCGGCCGAGCCGGAGCAGCGCCTTCGCCCGGAAGACGTACCCCGGGGCGTAGTCCGACTTCAGTCGGACCGACTCCTCGAGCGCCTCGGCCGCCTGGGCAAGGAGTCTGTCGGCATCAACTTTGCGCCCTTCGGCCTCTGCCCGGTCGGCCAGCCCAAACCGGGCCAAGCCGAGGAGCGAGTGGGCGGTGACTAGCTTTTGCCCGTCCGGATCGCGCAGGATATCATCAGCGACTGCCACGGCGGCCGGGTAGTCTCCGGCGTTCACCAGCGCCCGCAGCAGCATCAACTGGGTTTCGACCGACGGATACTGGTCGGCCAAGGCGGTCGCAGTATGGACGGCCGCCTTGTTCTCACGGGCCGCCTCCTGGACGACGTACTGGTCCATCAGTGCCCGCCGGCCGCGCCGCAGCTCGGCTACTTGCTCGGTGAACGGGTTCGCCCAAAGGTGGTCTGGCGGGAGCAGGCCGGCGGCGTAGTCGAACCCGTCCGCGTCCTTTGTCCGGCCGGCCCGGCGGCTCAACTCGGCCATGGCGATGGCTGACTTCTTCCGGGCGTAGGGATTACGGGCCAAGCCGAGCAGGATCTGCGCTGCCTTTTCGGCCTCGTCCCGGTCAACGAGCGCTACCCCCACCCGATACGCCGCCCATGGGTCGGAGGGCTCGGCGGCGTGCACGCGCTGATAAATCGAGGCGGCCTCGTCCCCTCGGCCGAGTTCAGTCAGCAGGTCGGCCAGCGAAAGCAGAATGGTCGCCCAATGGGCGGAGGATGGGGCCGGGCAGTCCGCCGCCCGCCGATACAACCGCACTGCCTCCTCCTTCTCACCACCCCCGCCGCGCCGGTTCAGCTCGGAGGCCAGCAGGAACGGCCAGCGCGCGTCGTTGGGATCAAGGTCCATCGCCCGGCGGTAACAGTCCACCGCCTCGGTGGAGGCATGATGGGCGTCGAACGCCATAGCCAATTCACCCCAGGCAGCGCTGCTCCGCGGGGCGGCCAGGACCACGCGCCGCTTTCCCTCGATCACTTGTCGAACCGGTGAGTCGGTCAACTCGGCCGGTACCGGCGGGGGTGGTCCACTTGCCGCGCGAACGGTCCACACGCAATAGCCGATGCCGGCGGCCCCGAGGACGATGGCAAGGTAACCGATACGCCCCAGGTTTGACATTGCCATGTGCTTCGGGTTCCCGCTCATCGTCCTATCACCTTGCCATCCTGCCCGGCGTGAGGCACACCCAGCGGTCGGCCGGGCCGCCTGGAAACGCTTCCTGGCTACCATCCGGCCATCTCACTTCGATTCGGTCGTAGGAAGTGGCCTCGCCCAGCCCGAACAGCGGCCGGGGATCACTCGCGCTCAGGTAGCTGCACGCCGACTGTGCCACGTGCACCCACGTGCGGCTACCGGCCGTCACCCGCACGACTGTGCCGAGCAGGTCACGGTTCCCCCGGGCCGGGTCGGTAACCCGTACCCCGAGCCAATGGCCGTTGGAGACCACGTTTCGGTAGAGCCGAGCCCGGTCGCCGACGCGGACGACCAGCAGGTCCGGGCGGCCGTCGTTATCGAAGTCCCCCACGGCCAGTCCGCGGGCCACGTTCGCGTGCCCACAGAACACCGGCTGGGATTCTGAGATATCCTCGAACTGCCCCTTCCCGGTGTTCCGCAGGAGTTGGTTCCGCTCCGCGTAGGGCCTCCAAAACACCGGCACGTGGAGGGCCTCCGGTAGCACCGCCTCGCGATGGACCCGGCCGTTCACGTAGGCGATGTCCGGCCAGCCGTCCCCGTCGAAGTCAGCGGCCACGGCCCCAAACCCGGTTCCCCGCCAGGCGGTCCGGACGATCCGGGACTCCTGGGTGCGGTCCCGGAACTGCCCGATGGGCCCCTGCCGCCAGAGCGTGTGCGTCTCGTTCCCCAGGTGGGTGATGAACACGTCGAGCAGCCCGTCCCCATCGTAGTCGGCGGCCGCGATCCCCATGTTGGCGAACGGCAGCCCGTT
>DATGIQ010000512.1:0-5686 GCA_035295665.1 Gemmataceae bacterium
GGTCCTCAGTGTACATTCGCCGAACCCAAAAGTTGAGCTCGCTCGGCGTCGGCGAACGGTGCAGGATATCCATGAACAGTAGCGTGATGAATCCTTCCGGTGTCGAACCGGCTTTGGTGTAGAATTCGGGACTTCCCAGGATCGTGGCGAGCACCTCATCCGCGGGAGTGCCCTGATTTAATTGGGCCGTCCAGGAAGCCAGGCCGGAAGGATCCGCCTGACGGCCCAGGTACGTTCGATACCAGTAATCGACCAACGAGCTGGGATCGCCGTATACTTGAGCCCAGACCGCAGAAGGCGTCAGCCAGACGAAGGCAACCGTATAAATCAGTACGAGGTAACGCATGGTTAGTGTTTCTCCTTTGGCGTCGCTTGGTTGGTACTCGTGGGGGAACCCGCCGCCTTCTGTTCACGCCGTTCCTTCGCCGCCTTGAGGAGCTCGTCAAACGTGATGAAGCCATCCTTGTTCGTGTCGATCTTGTCAAAGTGTTCCTTGATAAGGCCGCGCGCTTCCGTCTTACTGAGTTTGCCGTCCCTGTTCGAATCGAGCCGCTGGAAGACTTCCCGAACACGATCCTGGAGGAAGCGATCGGCTTCCGCCTTCACCGCTTGGGCATCGATCTTGCCGTTCTTGCCCGTATCGAGCTTCCGCAGCATATCGTAGATCTTCTGCAAATCTTCCGTGCAGCCTTCGTCACAATCTGCCATTTCAATCAGAGTCCGCACGGAATCGGAAAGGTGGCGGGTGCGGCCGGCGTGGGGCGTGCGGCGGAGTTCGCGTAACTTGCCCTCGCTTTCGACCACCATCGCCTCGTCACCCGACTCGAACACATCGATGGCGACGACGCGCCCGGTCTCATCCAAGAGGCGGACGTCGCCGGTTAGCCGAAAGGTCCTCTCGTGCGTGCTTCCCTTGTCGTCGGTGTACTTGACCGTAACCGCACCCGACTTGGGGTCGACTTTGGTAATCGTCACCTCCACCGGATTGGCACGGCTGGAATCGTTTTTCGCCTTGTCATCGGCGTACACGCTGCCAGCCAGCAGGATCAACATCATCACGGCAGCGGGGATGGATCGTGGCATGAGCTTACTCCCTTGTTGGGGTGTTGGAAGGATGAAGATACATCACCCTCTCCGTATGCAAACGATGTGCCGCCTACGATCGGCATGACCCAGGGTCGCGTTTCCTTCAGAAGCCTCTTGGCAACCGCCTCTCCCCACGTTTTCCAAGCCCCAGTGATCAGCGGCTCACCGTGGACGTAATATGGGCAAAAGGGGTGCCGTACCGGCTCCAGTTGCATTTCCTGACGCCGCCGGTATAGTCTCTGGGTTTGGCTGCATGCCATGCGGCCGCCGGATGCCCCCGATTGGGTGGCCCAGCTTCGCCCGGTAGAGCCAAGGATGTGCTCATCATGGTGCCGATCCACGATCTGATTCCCATTGGACCAACAGCAGACCGGCTGGAGTACGCCCGCCAGGTCGTCCGTGCGGAAGCGGCCGCATTGGAGCTGGTGGCCAAGCGGCTCGATGCCTCCTTCCTTCGTGCCGTCGACCTCTTTTACCAGTGTGCGGGACGGATCGCGGTCACCGGCACCGGGAAGTCCGCCGACGTTGGCCAAAAGATTGTCGGCACCCTCAATTCCACGGGGAGCCGGGCGTACCTGCTCGACGCCACCCGGGCCATGCATGGCGACTTGGGAATGGTCCATGCCGATGACGTGATCTTGGCGCTGTCCCATAGCGGCGAAAGTGAAGAAATCGTCCGGCTGCTCGGGCCACTGCGTGCCTTGGCCGCGGCCCTGGTGGCGCTGACCGGCAACGGCGCGAGCACCCTCGCTCGCCAGGCCGATGTCGCCATCGTCTTCGGGCCGGTGGAGGAAGTCTGCCCGCTCGGCTTGGCTCCGAGCACCAGCACCACCGCGATGATGGCTGTGGGCGATGCGCTTGCCTTTGTGCTCAGTCGCATGCGCGGATTCACGCATGAGGACTTTGCCCGCTTCCACCCGGCCGGCAGCCTGGGTCGCAAATTGCTCAACGTCGACGCCCTCATGCGCCGGGGCGACGATCTCCGCTTGGCCTCGGCCACCGATACGGTGCGCGAGGTCTTTGCCCAGGTCCGCCGCCGCGGCCGGCGCACCGGAGCGATCATGTTGGTGGATGCAATGGGTCGGCTCTGTGGCCTGTTCACCGACAGCGACCTCGCCCGGCTCTTCGAACAGCGGCAGGATGCGGCCCTGGATCGGTCCATTGCCGAGGTGATGACTCCCAGTCCACTCACGGTGCCCCTGGGGAGTCGAGTGCTCGATGCCGTGGAAATCCTCCGGCGGCATCGCATCAGCGAGCTTCCGGTCGTCGATGCTGCCGGACGCCCGATCGGTCTGCTCGATATCACCGACGTGATCGGCCTGCTTCCCGCCGAAGAAGTGCCAGCGCTGAGCCAGGTGGCCTGACATGACGCACATGCCGTTATCGCAACGTTGCCTGGCGATCGAGCTGCTCCTGCTCGATGTGGACGGCGTTCTCACCGATGGCGGGATCATCTACGGCGACGACGGCCGGGAATGGAAAGTCTTCCACGTCCGCGATGGCTCGGGGCTAAAGCTTTGGCACCTGGCGGGTAAACGCTCCGCCGTCATCAGTGGCCGCAGCTCGACCGTGGTGGATGTGCGGGCCGCGGAACTGGGTGTGTCGTTGGTGCTTCAGGGCGCTGCCGACAAGCGGCCAGCCTATCAGCGGGTGTTGACCGAGATGGGCGTACGGTCGGAACAGGTCTGTTATATCGCTGATGATGTGCCGGATTTGCCGATTCTGCGCGACTGCGGTTTGGCGGTCGCGGTCGCAGACGCCTGCCCCGAGGTGCGCTCGGCTGCCGACTACATCACGCTCACTCCCGGAGGCCGGGGTGCCGTCCGGGAAACGGTCGAGTTAATCTTGCGCTGCCAGAACCGCTGGCCTAGTTTTTGATTGGTGAATGCGGTTGATCGAGCCCTTCGTTATTTTTCGAGGAGGGCAAGCCGATCCTCATGAATCACCAGCCAAAAAACAACAATGGAGATGGCCGTGTGGACTCCGAAACGTGTCCTTCTGCTCGCGCTCGGCTTTGCCCTGTTCTCCGCAGCCTACCTGGTCTACGCCCATTTCCTAGGCGGCATTAATGGCCTGCCGCCGCTGCCGGAGGATTATGGTCCCATGATTGTGGGGGACAATCCTCCGATCTTGCCGGAAAAGCAGGAAAACGAAGCGGATCACAAGCTGCGGATCGCGTTCGGTACGGATTGCGATGAAGTCAAGAACCGCAACATCAAGGTCGAGCTACAGTCGCGCGGCATGGTCCTGGCAGCACAGGAGATCAAATTCACTTCAGATGGTCGGGTCAAGTTGATGCCGTTCAGCCTGGCCATCTTCGGCAAAGATGGCGACGCGGAGAAGTTCCCCGAAATCAACACCGTCCAGTGTCACGAGGCCACGCTGACATTCGACAAGCCGGTCAACAACATCGCCGAAATGGCCAATCGCAAAATCACGGGCGGGGAGCTGTTCGGCGATATCCATATCATCAACAACCGCCGGACGCCCCAGCGCGATGATGACCTGTCGTTATTAACGCAAGGTCCGCTGTATTACGAGGAATCGCTGCACCGCGTGTGGACCGGGGCTGACATCGAGGTAATGGATCTCCAGAGCAAGCCCAAGCCGATGGATATCCGCGGCACGCGGATGCATCTTTATCTTGCGTCGGATAATAAGGCCGGCTCCCCTGCCCCCGCACCCCCGTCGCCGGCCAAAGCAAACTCGTCGATGAAAGTCGAGCGGATCGAGATTGAACGCGATGTGGTGATGAACCTCTGGGTGGATGCCCAGTCCGGTTTCCTGGGTGGCGGCAAGGAGGCGAAGGAGCCGGGAAAAGCGGCACCGGCGCAACCGGAAACGGCCCCGGCGGAGAAGGCGAAGGTGATGATCACGACCCAGGGACCGTTCCGCTACGACTTGCTCACCGACCGCGCCACCTTCGACATCTCACACCATTCCGGTCCCGGACCCAACGTCGTGAAGGTGGAACGCTTTCACGAGCTGGAAGAAAAATACGATCGCCTCGAGTGTGATCACCTCGAAATCCAATTCCAGCGGAAAAACGGTTCCGCCGCGCCGGCTGCGCGAAACGAGCCGGGAGAGGGACTCGACATCGAAACCGTCCGGGCCACCGGTAAGGATGTCGTGTTGACCTCGGACGCGGAAGTGCTCGACGCCCACGGCAACGACTTTTTCCACGACAAGAAAACGCGCCTGAGCATCCTCAAGGGCCAGCCGCGGATGTGGGCTCTCAAGGATGGCAACGAAATTGAAGCTCCCGAATTGCAGTTGCTGGATGTCAAAGGCGCGCAGCAAGCGACGGCCCTGGGCGAGGGCCATATCCGAATGCTGGACAAGAAAACCGGGGAGCGGCCGCTCGAGGCTCACTGGAAAAAGAAACTGGTTTATGGCAAGGACGGTCCGCACGATCTCTTGGCGTTGACGGGCAGCGCATCCTTTGTGGACCACGAGCACGCGCAGGAGTTACACGCCCAGCAGCTCAAGGTGTGGTTGGAATCCTCCAAGGAAGGGAAGCCGCCGCCCGGCGCCGATCCGCAACGGCCGTCGCCCCATCACGTAGATGCACTGGGGCAAGTTCGGGCGGTGGCCCCCAACATGCGCGTCCACGACACCGATCATCTGGAACTCTGGTTCAAGGATGTACCTCCGACGGCGCCGTTGCCCCCCGCGCCGTCAACCCAGGTGGCCATGCCGCCCGAGAAAAGTCTGGACCCGCCCGGCAACCAGGGAGAACGGCGGACCGGAGATGTGCGCGAAACGACTGCTCCGCCAAAGCAGGGCGAGCAGGCCGGGACCATGCCTGCTCCAACGGGAGCCACGCCCACGACGGCAGCCCCCAAAGCAGCGCCGGCTACTGCACCGACGGATCCGGCCAAGCCAAAGAACCCCATGGACCTGAGTGCCCGCGAGGTGGTGGCCTATGTCCTTCGGACCGGAACCAAGAACGAGCTGGACAAGCTCACGTGTCTGGGGAGCGTCCGCGTCGTGCAAGAGCCTGCTGGACCGGACGACAAGGGGGTCGATATTCGCGGCGAGAAGCTAAACATGGTGCGGCAAGCGGACGGCAATATCCTCATGGTGCAAGGGGACTATGCTCAGGTTCAGCTCGACAAGTTGTTCATCGTGGGACCGGATATCACGATCGATCAAACGACGAACGAAGCGTGGACGCGCACCCTGGGCGTGATGCGTCTCCCGAGCAACACCGCCCTGGGCGGGACGAAGCTGACGCAGCCGGCCGACACGAAGACCGCCCCACCAGCCGATGTCACGATTTATTGGCAGGAGCGGATGTTTTTCGACGGCAAGGTTGCCCGGTTCGAGGGCGGCGTCCGAGCGGAGCAGAACAACGGCCATCTGGCATGCAATACGATGCAAGTGACCTTGAATCGGCGGGTCTCCTTCCGCGATGGAGACAAGGACAAGCAGCCTGCCAAGGTGGAGCATGTCATTTGTGATGGGAGTGTCTGGGTCGAGGATTCCAAGCAGGAAGATTCCCGGATTGTCGCCTTCGAGCGGATCGATTGTCCGGAGCTGGCCATGGATAACGACGAAGAGAAGGACAACAGTGAGGTGAATGCACCTGGTCCCGGGA
>DATGIQ010000513.1:0-5228 GCA_035295665.1 Gemmataceae bacterium
CCGCGACCTTGCACAGTTCAATCAATTCGTCGGTGTCCGCGTAATAGGCCGGCGCGTACTCCAGAGCCGTGGCGATGCCGAGGGCTCCGTCCCGCATCTCACGCTCCACCAGCCGGCGCATCCGATCCAGTTCCTCCGCCGTTGGCTTACGGTTTTCCAGGCCGAGGACGTATTCGCGCACCGTCGTTGCCCCGAGGTAGGACGCCACATTTTGCGAAATGCCGTGACGCTGGAGAAAATACAGGTAGTCGCTCAGCGTATTCCATTCGATGTCGTATTTGATATCGGTCTGCTCGCGCTTCATGCGTTCCTTGATGGCTTCATTGACGGGACCCCACGACCATCCTTCGCCCATGATCTGGGTCGTGACCCCCTGGCGAACCTCGCTCTGGCCGCGGCCGTCGGCCAGCAGCGAATCGGTGGACCAGCTTAGCATGTTGATGAAGCCTGGGGCGACGGCAAGGTTTTCGGCATCGATGATGGTTTTGGCGGCGGCACCGGGCAGCTGGCCCACGGCGATGATCTTGTCTCCGCGCAGAGCGAGATCAGCCTTCACCGGTGGGGAGCCAGTGCCGTCGTAGAGTGTTCCGCCACGAATGAGCACATCGAACGGCTCAGCAGCTGCTGGGGCCGGTTCTGCTCCCCCGGCCGGCCAGTGGTTCGCGGGCGCAACCAGCACGAGGGTTACGAGAGCACAGATCTGCTTCACCGTGCATCGCCGACAAGGCATGGGTTATCTCCTCGGGGACAAACGTCGCAGCGCCTTGGGCCCGGTCCTTGCTATCATGGCTGGAGCACCCATGCGATCCCGGGCGCTTCTGTCCAGCTTGCGATTCCGAAGCGGCAGTTTGCAATGGGCGTGGTTCATTCAGGGCTGTCCTGCTCCAAGCCGAGCTGCCGAAGGATCCGCTCGACGGCGCGCGTTAGTTGCATACGGCGGCCCTGTGCGGTGCCGCCCAGCTCCGTCGCAATCTCCGCCCACCCCTTTCCCTGAGCACGCAGATCCGCCAGAAGCCGTTCCTCTTCCGATAGCCGTTGCCGAAATTCGTGGAGCAGCTCGCGCCCGGCCACCACTTCACTCGGGCTGGGGTCGGCGGCCGCCACCTGCCAATGGTCGGGCGCGATGGTCACATTTCGGCGGTGGTCCCGAGCTTTGGTCTGATGGCGGCGGGCGTGGTAGGCGACCTTGTTGCGCACCATCGCCACCAGGAGTTTGAGCAACTGTTCCGGCTCGTCCAGATCATACTGTCCCGCAGCCGCTCGGACCAAGAAACTGCCCAGCACCGATTGGCAGATATCCATCGAGTCGAACAGCCGGCGGAGACGCGAATCGCGCAAACGCAGCCTCACCTCCAGACGAATCGCGGCCTCATATTGCTGAAGCAGCTCCCTGGCCGCCTCGGAATCGCCCGCGCGGATTCGCCGGATGAAATGGGCAAACGTGTCGCTGTCAGCCATGCGCCGCTCTCCGGAGGATGTGCCAACCAAACCCTTTTGTACCGACCCTCCACGGACCGGTCCAGCCAATATCCGGATCTCGAGATAACCTGGGAACCAGCCGGGCGAACTCCAACGCGGCCATCGCTAACGGCGATCCGCAAAATGTGCTCCAGGAAATCACCGGGCTGGCCACTTCCGGGCTCAACCTGACCAGTGCCCATTCGGACCGGGATCCCCTGCGTAACGCAGTCAACAGCGGCCAGCGGATCGGTGTGGGCAGCTTCTCCGCGTTCAATGGATGAACTCACGAACTGGTTGCCGTAGAATGTGCTGTGCGCTCCCACTCTCCCACGGTGCCGAGAGGCAAGCATGGCGAATTCGGCTGCCAATTCGGATGAACTATCCTCTCTCCTTGGGCAAGTTGCCGCGGGCGATCAGGCCGTCTGG
The DNA here is from genome assembly GCA_035295665.1 of Gemmataceae bacterium. Taxonomy (GTDB): domain Bacteria; phylum Planctomycetota; class Planctomycetia; order Gemmatales; family Gemmataceae; genus DATGIQ01. Next base: position 1,888 of record DATGIQ010000513.1, read on the forward strand.
GGCAACTTGCTGGAACAGCATCGGCCACGGCTGCGCCGCATGGTGGAGTTGCGCCTCGATCCTCGTCTCCAGGGTCGCCTGGATGCGTCCGATGTCATTCAGGAGGCCTATTTGACCGCCTCGGTGCAGGTGGCAGACTACCTGAAGAAGCCGACCATTCCCTTCTACCTATGGTTACGGCTCGTCACGGGCCAGAAATTGGTAGCGCTCCATCGGCATCATCTGGGGACCAAGGCACGGGATGCCAGCCGGCAGATTTCCCTCGACCGGGGAGTGCTGCCGGCGGCCAGCTCCGCGGCCCTGGCGTCGAACCTGATTGGGCGTGGGCCCAGTCCGAGTGAAGCGGCCCGTGACGTCGAACAGCGCCGCTTGCTGCAAGAGGCACTCGACCGCATGAATGAACTGGACCGCGAAGTAGTGGCCCTCCGCCATTTTGAGCAATTATCCAATGCTGAAACCGCACTGGTGCTGGGCGTGGAACCTGCTGCCGCCAGCAAACGCTACGTCCGGGCATTACAGCGGCTCAAGGATATCCTCTCTGCCATGCCGGGAGGGTTGGGGGAAGATGAGGCATGAATGGTGCCGGCGAGGATCGCGACCCCTTCGATGAAGTAGCAGAATCCTTTTTGGAGCGCTATCGGGCTGGCGAGCGTCCTTCGATAACCGAATACGTCCAGCGCTATCCCGATCTGGCCGACCAAATCCGCGACCTGCTGCCGGCACTCGTCGCCGTGGAAAAAGCCAGTCCCAAATTGGAAGAACCGCGTCCGCCCGCCCCGCCATTGCCCGAGCGGCTGGGTGGCTACCGCATCCTCCGCAAGATCGGGCACGGCGGCATGGGGGTCGTGTACGAAGCGGAGCAAGAGGCCCTCGGCCGGCATGTGGCTCTCAAGGTGCTCCCGTTCGCCCGGCATCTGGAACCCACCTTCCGGGAGCGTTTCCAGCGCGAAGCGCAGGCGGCAGCCCGGCTCCACCACAGTAACATCGTCCCGGTTTTTGGCGTCGGCGAAGAAGATGGACTGCACTACTACACCATGCAATACATCCAGGGCCAGGGACTGGATCAAGTGCTCCGCGAAGTCAAAGAGTTGCGCGCGGGCCAGACGGCCATCTTTCCGGCGGACCAGCCGCAAGGTGAGCTCGCTGGCAGCGTCGCCCAAAGCATGATGTCCAGCGAGTTCGCTCTGCCCGAGCTTCCCGCCGAAGAGAACATCCGTAGGACCGGCGCCCTTTCCACGGGCAAGGGGGCAACTGAGCAGGGCATGCTCGCCGGCAAGTCCATGGCCGAGTATTTCCGCAGCGTAGCCCGGGTGGGCCTGCAGGCGGCAGAAGCACTGGCCTACGCGCACCAGCATGGCGTCTTACACCGTGACATCAAGCCGTCCAATTTGCTCCTGGACGCGGATGGTACCGTGTGGATCACCGATTTCGGACTCGCCAAGGTCGAAGGCGGCGCGGAGTTAACGGGGTCCGGCGATGTGTTGGGCACGCTCTGCTACATGGCCCCGGAGCGTTTTCAAGGTGTTTCGGATCGCCGCGGGGACGTCTACGGGTTGGGCATGACGCTTTACGAACTCCTGGCGCTCCGGCCAGCGTTTTCGGACAGCGACCGTCGCCGCCTCATCGTACACATGGATCATGAAGAGCCAGCGCCGGTACGCCAATGGAACCGCAGGGTGCCGCGCGACCTGGAAACGATTGTCCTCAAGGCGATCGCTCAGGAACCAGCTCGGCGCTATCCGTCGGCCCATGAGTTAGCCGAGGACCTACGTCGGTTTCTCGCCGATCGGCCGATCCTGGCGCGGCGAACCAGTTCGATGGAGCGTGTCTGGCGCTGGTGTCGGCGCAACCCGGTCGTGGCCAGTCTCAGCGCCGTCGTGGCAGTGTTGCTGGCGGTGCTGGGAGTCGGTTTCAGCGTGACGGCCCTGTTGCGTCAGGAACGCGACAAGGCCCTGGTGAGCCAAGCGCGTGCCGAACGCGCCGAACGGGAAGTCGAAATCCTCTCGCATTTGCGGCAGGCCACCGCGCTCCGCCGCAGTGGCGCGGGCGGGCAGCGTTTTAAATGCCTCGATGAGATTGGCCAGGCGTTGCAATTGGATCCCCCGCAGGAGCTGCGGCAACAGCTACGCTTCGAGGCCATCGGAGCCCTGGCATTGCCCGATCTCTATCTGGCCAAGCAATGGCCAGGCTTCCCACCAGGCTCCGCGATGGTCGACTTTGACGACCGCCTGGAGATCTACGCCCGGACCGACCAGCAGGGCAACTGTAGTATCCGTCATGTGGCCGGCGATCAGGAGGTAGCTTTATTGCCTGGCTGGGGGAAGCGGACGACGCCATACCTGAGCCGCGACGGCCAGTTTGTTGCTGTGATCGGCAGCGATGGCCGCTTCCAGGCGTGGCAGATCGTTGGTTCGCAGCCGGAACGGTTGCTTGAAGAAACGGCCCATGCCGTTTTCGCGGCCGATTTCCGTTCCGACAGTCGCTGGTTAGCCGTCGCACACCTGGACGGAGTGATCAGCGTGTATGAGCTGCCGACTGGCCGGCAACTCTGGCAGTTGCAACCGAGCGACCTCCACCGGGGAATTGGGGTGGCGCTGCACCCCACGGAACCCCTGATCGCCGTGGTCTCGTACTTCGACCATGGAGTGCAAGTTCGGGATCTCCGCACCGGGAACATACAAGCCGAAGTGGCCCGCCCGAAAAGCTTCATTCAGGTAGCCTGGAGTCCGGACGGCCAAACTCTGGCGGTGGGTGGCGGCAATGATGAACGCATCGTCTTGTATGATCGGCAGCTGAGCCCCTTGCGGGTGCTGGTAACCAGGTCCGGAGGCATGAAAGTCGTCTTCAACCACACGGGCGATCGGTTGGCCTCAGCGGGGTGGGGGGGGAATGTCCAGCTTTGGGACGCCGTCACGGGACAATTGGTGTTCACCCTTCCCGGCTCCTTCGGAACTCCCACGCTCCGCTTCAGCCAAGATGATCAATGGTTGGCGGGTACGATCCTGGGAGACGAACTGGGAATCTGGAAGGTTGGGCCCGGTCGTGACTATCGTACCCTGACGCGTAACAATTCCTCCAAAGAAGTACATTTTTTTTCGGCAGCGGTAAGCGGAAAGCAACCGCACGTACTGGCGGTGGGGATGAACGACGGCGTGGGGTTCTGGAACCTGAATACCGGCGCCGAACTTTACTTTCTCCCCCGCCCCGGCCTGGTGAATCAGGTGATTTTTGAGCCGTCCGGGACCCTGTTGACGCTGGAAGAAGGCTCCGGGGTTTACCGCTGGGCGATCCCGGTAGACTTCACCAGGCCGGATGTCCCCCGACTTGAACCGCTACAGAAA